>JAWXBT010000144.1:0-4699 GCA_034440315.1 bacterium | reverse complement strand
TTGATTGATATCCAGATCTTTTCTTTATAAAAGTCTAAATATCAATCGAGAAACAGAAAAAGTGTTAAGGTTTTATTATTTTCTTAGGCCACTTTTGTAATCTTTATCTGAGCCATTCAATTCATTCTTCTCAGCTAAGTGTTAGAAAAGTGTCCTGAGAAATTCCCTCAGTCCCTTGTGGAGGAACGCTTGAACAAGATGAGCAATCGTCTCTGATTTGGCTACCGGCATCGGCACGTGAAGCATCCAGACTGTCCTCAATTTCATAATTGCTAAAAGGGGCATCCTCTTACACATGACTAGTTTTTGTGCGCGCCACAGAAACTAAAATTGTCCAGGAGGTGCTAATCAACCTAGCTTAGAAATCCGAGAGGCAAACTTTTTGGACTTCACTGTATCGTCGTTTGCATGGGCTCAGTACCGTGTAGTACCACGATAATCTACATCTAGAGATTGCATGACTAGTCTTTGCGAGGAGCGAGATAGTGGTCAGGTTAGGATTCCCTTTCGGTTGTTCCAGGTCCCCAGCCTGTTCGACTGATCGGGAATCCTAATTCCTCTGTTTTTTTACCCACAGTTTTTATATGGGTTATCACTTTTTTCTGTTCTCGAAACTTCTTAAAATATCATATCTAAAAAATTATATTTTTTATCTGTACTAGTAGATCTACCGTTTGTTTGGCAAGTAAATCTTGACACAATAAAGTCAACTCGATACGAATAACCGTTTCAATTCAGCACAATCAGACACTCTACGAAAAGGCACTAGAACCAAAAATCTTTTGGCAAATAAACTAATCTGGTCATACTAATATATTTCAACAACTAAAATATTGAAAACATTCCAATCAAACATTTTCTGTAAAAGGGTATGCTGAAAAAATAGTAGATTCGGATCTTGGAATTTGGTGCGGAACTTTTTCTGTAACTAGACCGACGCTTGTGGCTGCCTACACTCAAATTGAAATCGATCGCACTAAAGTTTTTAGCTATCTTGAAAAAGCTAATGTGAAAAAGGATATGTTTTGGCTTTCTTCGATTTCTACTTATCCAACATTTAAAATAAATAAAAACGGTGATCCTACTAATATAATTGAGGGGTATAATTTAACTAAAACTGTAACTATTCGTCTATCTGATATTGGTCTTATTGATAAACTCTCTCGTGAATCCACAGATCTAATTAAAGATAATGTAAATTTTAATTCTCAACTACCTGAGTATTATTTTACTAAAATTGATCAATTGAAAATTGAACTCTTCGGAGAAGCAAGTCGTGATTCTAAAGCGCGTGCAGAAAAACTAGCCCAGAGCAGTAATAATAAAGTTGGAGCACTCCGCAGCGCGCAACAGGGAGTTTTTCAAATTACTCCCGAGCATTCAACTTCGGTTTCAGATTATGGGGAGAACGACACCACCTCAATCCGTAAAAGCGTAAAGGCTGTCGTTTCGATTCAATATGCAGTTGAGTGAAAAATAAGGACAAAAAGAAAAGGACAGTCAATTAAATTAATTTGGCTCCGTCCCCCTTTTTAAATTGTGGATGATCAAAAATTTTATTTTGGAAACCTTCCTTCTCCTCTTCTTTAAGATCTAGCGGATAACGTGAATCGCTTCGAGAAAAGCGAGCTATCCAATCGGAACTCAAAAAAGATAGATCTCTTGATTCTTTTGCTGCCATAGGAGTTAGGGCCAAAGTCGTATCTTCTTTTGGACCCGAAGCAGCACCTTTTGCAACATAAAAACCAGTCGCTAGAAAAGCTGCTCTTATTGCAGTAGATGCAGTGTATGTAATTAGCATTGTAGATTTATGAGAGCACTTAGAAAACACTTGACCCAAACCTTCAATACCCCAAAATTTTGGATTTGTTTTATATGAAAATGGATCATAAAAAATTAAATCAGGAGAAACACTCTGATGAATGTGCTCGAAGAAATCTCCTAATTTTAATTCCCAACTAAGAGGATTCTCTTTATTCTGCCATTCTCCATTTTCTAAAAGTGCATAAGGTGCGGGATGATGAACGTGATTAAATTTAGGATGATTTTTTAGGACTAATCTAAGCGCATCAAGATCTGATTCGAAACTGATAATTTTGACGGCTCTTTTAGCCTCATTTTTATATGCATATTCGATTGCACGAATAGCCCCCATGGCGTTAAATGCAGCACCTAAACCAACATCCCAGATTACTAAAGGATCTGAAACATTAGTATTAACTCTCCCTGTCAGATCACTTTGATCAACATACAAAGTGCGTGCTTCAACAATCGGATCATTAACCGAATGCATGACTTCGCTGGAGATGGAATCAATAATTGAAGAATAATCTCCACGAGATAAAACTTGAAATCGTCCCAAACTCAAACTTCGAGGTGGATTAACATTTGGTGGATTTGGAGGATTATCTAGATCCTCAACTCCTAAAATATCTTTTTGTGATTTATAAAAGGAGGAAAACGTATCTGAGATGATATGTTTTCGCATTGTACTCATAAGATTGAAATAGAAATGAAGATTATGTGCACCAATGAGTTGAGCACCTAATGGTTCTTCTGTTTTGGTAAGATGATGTAAGTAAGCTCTGCTATATTTAGAACAGGTATTACAAGTACAGTTAGGATCGAGTAGTTGATCGGCAAATTTATATACACCACGTCGTAAATTAATTTTGCCTCGCGAACTGTAGGCTACCCCTTGGACTGCTAAAGCAGTTGGTATTATACAATCAAACATATCAACGCCACGCTTAACAGCTTCTAATAAATCGATTGGAGTGCCTACACCCATAAGATATCGGGGCTTATCTTGTGGTAGAAGAGCAACAGCATATTCTGAACACTCTTCTCTCTCGTCTTTACTCTCACCTACAGCTAATCCACCTATTGCGAATCCATCAAATTGTTCAGCACAAAGTACTTCAGCACTCTGTCGCCTTAAATCTTTATGCAAAGCTCCTTGAGTAATTGCAAAAAGTGCTTGTTCAGAATCGCCTCTTGCCTTTAACGATCTCATTGCCCAGCGATGGGTAAGCTCCATTGCCTCTTTTGCCGTAGCATGATCAGAGGTAGATGGCACACATTGATCAAGCACCATCATAATATCGCTATTGATTGCGCGTTGAGTTGCTATGCTACTTTCAGGTGTTAGTAAAACATTTTTACCTTCAACATAACTTTTAAAATTTGCACCTTCTTCAGTCATTTTACGAAGATACGGCAAAGAGAATATTTGAAAACCGCCCGAATCAGTTAATACAGCTCCAGACCACTGCATAAAGCGATGAATACCAGAAAATTTTTCAAACACCTCTACACCTGGACGAAGCAGCAAATGATATGTGTTCGCTAATACAATTTTATATCCAATTGAATTTATGAGATCGAAACTTTGATTGCGAATTGCTGCAAATGTTCCAACTGGCATGAATACTGGAGTTTCTATCTCGGCATGGACAGTTCTTATTCTACCAGCACGAGCATTTTGTGATTTGTATTCAAGATTGAAGTTAAAATTTGTAGCCATTTAGATCAGAATATAAAAACTATGGAATTACATTATGTCAGTCTTTGCTAACAAGACAATATTCCCTGAGTTAAATTCTACTTTCAATCCCCAATGCTCTCCGATCCATCTAAATGTCCGTCGAGTATAAAAACATACATGAGTAGGATCTCGGAGATACCACCAGGAAGAATCACCCCGATAATCATCTCTAAGAGTTGTCATTACACCTAGCCAAGATGTTTTATTCAGGAGTGAATTAATTAATTCAATCTCTTTTTTAGGTTCTTTAAAATGCTCAGCTACTTCACAACAAGTTATAAAATCGTATGTTTTATTTGGCTTTAATAGATCAGGCCCAAAAAATGGATCATAAAGATCCATTGCATAACCTTCTTCTGCAAACAATCTTGCCATCGCATCAGAAATTCCAGATCCAAAATCTAATCCCTTCATACCAACAGAGAGTTTTGGTAAAAGAGCGTTCTTTAACTTAGAGAGAAATGTTCGATAATCAGCATTCTGAGGATCATTTTCGTGATAATCATATCTTTTCTTCTCTTCGTCAGGTGTAAGAAAATTACTGGAGTTTACAAACAATAAATCACACTGTGCACATTCGTAGAATTCTCGATTTGAAGAACTGAATTGCAAATTAACCTGATCCCCATTGCAGAGTCGACAAAAGACTTTACTGACTGACTCCACTTTAATTTTTCCTAAAGAACTTTTGAGAATATTCTTAATTCAGGCATTTTCGCTTTCCCAACTGTTACATCCAGCATTTTACCAAACCTTTTAAAAATACTTTCTTGACGGTAAGGGATTTTATACTTGGCACACAAAGCTTTAACTTTTGGCTGTATTTCCCTATATTTACTCATTGGTAAATCTGGGAAAAGATGATGTTCAATCTGATAATTTAGCCAAATACTCATGTAATCAGTGAATTCATCACCGCAATTATAATTTGCAGATCCCATTATCTGAGTTACATAAAATTGATCTTTATTTTCATAATGAAAATCATAGCGATAAAGATCCTCAGCTGTATGGTTAGGTCCAATAACTAGAAATGAATGCATGTTGGTTATACATTCAGCTAGGAGCATATTAATAAAAGCATATAATACTGCTGTTTTACCTAACGGCAAAAATAAAAGCGGTATTAAAACGAAACGATAAGTTGCATAA
>JAWXBT010000143.1:0-14217 GCA_034440315.1 bacterium | reverse complement strand
TTTTTGAAAATGAAAAACACTATTTATTATCCCTCCGGGGGATAGTAACTTTCTAAAGCCTTTGCTTTTCGGCAAAGACTTTTGAAAGTTACTATAATAAAATCCGTATCAGATATTTGGCAAAAGTTCGCTTACAAAAAAAAGTCCTAATGTTAACATATAGAGAGTTTAAAGAAAGAATTAAGCCCGGACCAAGTGTCAAGATAGCAAAGCGAAATCCTGACTGGACAGGCACTATGATAAGTATCCATACTTTCTTGATTAAAGACCTTTTTTTCTTAAGGCACCTGGCATTTATTGTTTTGCCTCTCGCTGGTCTGCACGATAGCGAGTGCTAGTTGTCTAGAGTTGTTTCCTTAGGTATTTATCGCGCTCACTATAATTATTTAGAGTAATTAATGATCTCAGTTTCTAATTTATCGAAAATATATAAATCTGCAAAAAAATCTTCAGGCATAAGCAGTGCTTTCAAAAGTATCTTTCGACCTGAGTATCTCAATAAGGTGGCATTAAATCAGATTTCATTCGAGCTTACTTCGGGAGAGATCGTTGGTTTAATAGGTGCTAATGGTGCAGGCAAAACCACCATTATGAAGATACTCTCTGGAATTATTTATCCTACGACAGGAAATGTAAACGTAGCTGGATTTAATCCAACACTAAGACAAAAAGGATTTAAGTTCGCAATTGCCCTAGTCATGGGTCAACGCTCGCAATTAAATTGGGATCTCAGCGCTCTTGATAGCTTCCGACTTTTAGCAGCTATTTACGATTTTAACTTAAACACAATGTACGATCGTATTAATGCACTTAGCACGAAGCTAAGTGTAACAAATCTAATTGAGAGACAAGTTAGAACGCTTAGTCTTGGTGAAAGGATGAAAGTTGAAATCATTGCTTCACTACTGCATCAACCTAAAATTATTCTTTTTGATGAGCCAACTTTAGGTTTAGATATCTCAAGTCAGAAACAAATTAGAAGTTTTATTAAGGACTATGCTCGTGATAATCAAGCTACAATTCTACTAACTTCTCATTATATGGATGACATTGAGCAGGCCTGCAAAAGGGTTATCGCAATTAAAGATGGATCCATTGTTTACGATGGTGAAACTTCAAACTTAGTTAAGCAAACCGGAGATATCCGTAAAATTACAATTGCCTTTGATTCAATTCCAAGTGAAAAATTAATTGAGAAGCTTAAAACTGAAGCAGAGAATAATTCTTTAAAATTACTTAACTCTGATGTGATCGAGTTTGATCTGCAATCCACTAAGCTAAATAATCTTTTAAGTTTGATCTCAAAAGCGGATGAACAGATAAGCGATCTAAGTATTAATCCAGAGAGTTTCGAATCGATTGCTGAGAAAATTATTACCAACAGACGGAATTAATTGTGGACTTATTTTATCAATTTTACATTCAATCTCTAAAATCAAAATTAGCATTTCCTTGGGATACTTTGCTTGGAGCGCTCATATCAGTGGTTGCTGCAACTTTTGCTTTAAGCTCAATATGGAGCTCTGCGCTTGGTGATAAATTTAGCACACTTGTGGGTCTGAGCAGTGTTGAATATTTCTTTCTCTCAGTTTGTTGTTATAAATTAACATTTTCTAGTTTTCATATTATCGATCTTGAAATATATGAAGGAGGATTAAGTAATAAGTTACTCTATCCTCATTCAGTATTATCTTTTTATCTTTTCCAGGGACTTGCTGATTTTTTTGCTAGGCTGATAATTCAACTTCCGGTTCTTGCTTTTTCAGCTTTTATTTGCGGATTTTCTCCAAACATTAATATTATTCCTTTTTTTCTCTGTGCGATCTTAGGTTTTTTAATTCACTATCTGAGTCGATTTATTGTTCAACTCCTCTCTTTTTGGGTTGAGAAAACTGACTATTTTACTATTAGCATGATGTTTGTCGTACGAATTTTTTCCGGTGAAACAATTCCTTTAAAATTATTGCCTGCATTTGTAGCAACTTTGTTTTCTTTTCTACCTTTTTATTTAATAGCTAGTGCACCGGTACAAGTATACAAAAGCGGATTTTCTGAGCTTCTTAGAATTTTTCCTACATATCTTTTATGGTTCGCTATTTTAGGTTTGTTAGCTAGCTTTATGATTAGAAGTGGCTTGAAAACCTATACTGCTCGGGGAATTTGATGAAGTATTATTATAGAATTTACAAAGAAATATTAAAGACAGGCTTCTTAAAAGCTATTAATTTTAAAGTCCACAGTTTTTCATTGATTTTTTCTGATGTACTTTTTTATGCTGCAGTTTACGGACTTTGGCTCAGTGTTCTTTCTCACACAGATCTTATTGCTGGATTAACTCCGAATCAGATGTTGTTTTTTATATCAACAAATTTATTAGTTGATTGCATTCAGATGGTCTTTATAACAGATGCAATAAGCTCAACGGTAGAGAAGATTAAAAGTGGAAAATTTGATTTTATTATTTTAAAACCATGCAATACTCTCTTCTTATCACTTCTTTCGCAATTTAACGCAGCTTCTGTTGTGAATCTTGTTTTTACATTCTCATCGTTTGTTTATTTTTGGCACAGAGCGGGTGTTGGATTAGTCGAGGGCATTGGTTTCATTTTACTTTTATTGTTCGGATTTTTAATTTATATATCTCTTAGAATTTTAGTTGCGAGCATTACTTTTTGGACAATCTCCTCTCAGTATGTTTGGGCAGCTTTTTGGGAGCTGATACCTCTGGCCGAGATGCCACATCGAAGTTTAAATAAAGCAGCACGTTTTATACTTCTTAGTTTTTTGCCCTTCGGTCTTATATATTCATTTCCAATTTACTGTTTATTTGAAGGATTTCCTTTGCTTATGGTAAGTTATTTAGTTTTGTTTAGCCTTGGGTTTTCTGCCCTGACGATCTGGATTTGGAATTTAAGTATTCAAAGATATTGCACTGCCTCTTCTTGATCCGAATAGGTTTTGGCAACACAATATGCCAAAGACGATCTTTCGATCACTCAGATTTGTTAGATTTGTTTACCCCATCAACTCTTACTGATAAATTATGAAACTACACTCGTTTAAAGAAAAACAATCCCTTTCGATTTCAATAGAAGAAGCTTGGAAATTTTTCTCTGATCCTAGAAATCTCTCTCTGATTACACCTAAATCCTTAAATCTAAAGATCAATTCGACTCAAGAGATTTCTCAGATGTTCCCCGGACAGATTATAACTTATCTGGTAAAGCCTTTTTATGGATTTTCTTTTTCTTGGGTTACGGAAATTACACATGTCGACTCTCCAAAGTATTTTGTAGATGAACAACGGTTCGGGCCATTCAAGTTCTGGCACCATCAGCACCACCTTAACTCAGTTGCGCAGGGCGTGATTATGGAAGATATTATTCATTATGCACTGCCCGGAGATCCATTTTCTAGAATTGTTCATCCATTAATAAGAAAGAAGCTGATAGATATTTTTTCCCATAGAAAAATTGAACTTAATAAGAGATTTAATGAAAATGATTAAAAAAAAGTTACTCCTTCAAATCACTCTTTGTATTTTGTTTGTAAGTGGCTGCGCTTCAATGAGTGGACCTAGTCCTGAAATTTCTTTAGTAAATATTGAATTTAGCGATGTGACATTCTTTGAAACTACTGCCGTAATCGATGTCAGAGTTGAGAATCAACAACCGAATACTCTTTTAATCAATGGAGCTTCTTACAATATTGAAATAAATGGAATTAAGATTGGTCGCGGAACAAGTGATCAAAAATTAAGTATTCCTAGATTTGGCTCGGCTACTCAACAAGTAAAAGTTCATATCAGTAATCTTTCCATGATGAGCAATATTCAAAAATTAGTTGAGTCGAAAGATTTTGAATATAAAATAGAAGGCACTTTATATAGAGATGGTGGATTTGGTTTTGCTGGGACCGAAGTAGAAACTAAGCAGCGGTTTCAAATGCCAATCAATCAAGCTCATCCATTTAATCAACATATAAATCAGCCCTAAGTTTTAATAGTTGTAAAGCAAGGTTTTCAAGTAAAATCAGATAGTTATCTAAACAAAGATTGCATTCTTGAGTTCTTTTACGAATAGAGTAACATTCAAGAATACCAGCAAATTTTAACTTAATTTACTAGTGATTTCACTATGTTAAAGAGTATAGTAGTCTTCTTGATAACACTCTCTTTCTATCCTAGTCTTTCGTTTTCAATTGAAGATCCAGCGAAGATGACAGAACTCGTTGGAATTACACCTCATATTTCTGAAAAAGTAGATCTTACTCAACAGTTTACAGATAGCTCTGGAGTTTCTGGAAGCCTTTCTTCATTTCTAGTTGTTGGAAAACCAAACATTATTGTTCCTGTATATTATGGGTGTCCCCGATTGTGTGGGCTAGTTACCGCTGGCGTGTTCGAATCTTTGGTAAAGATTCCTCTTAAGCTCGGCGACGACTATGGCTTGGTTTTTATTAGTATGGATGCACGAGAGACTCATGAGTTAGCTCAAAGAAAAAAGATTGAGAGATTGGCAGTCTTAAAGGATCAAGGGATTGAAAGTGTCCAATTTAAATTCCTTGTGGGATCCGTGGATCCAGTTCGAAATGTAATGCAATCACTGGGATTTCATTACAAGCCTGATGGAGATACTGACTTTGCACATAGTGCTGCCATAATGCTGGTTGATACTGCGGGAGAGATTACCCATTACTTTCTTGGAATCGAATTTAACCCGAGTGATTTAAGATTAGCATTAGTTGATGCTTCCAATGGAATAGTTGGGACTTTTGTCGATCATATGCTTCTTTACTGCTTTCGTTTTGATCCGACCCAAGGTAAGTATACCTGGGCAGCAGTAGGAATTATGAGGATTGGCGGAATACTAACTTTGATTGGTTTAGCGATTTTATTTGCTACCCTTTGGAGGCGATACCGAGTCTAAACAAAGAGATTTTGCAACAGGATAAGGATTAGATATGTTTCGTTTTTTGCCTGAGCAGGCATCGACTTTCGCAGCAGATGTAGATTGGATTCATAACTGGATAACTGACATCTCAGTTTTTTTCACAGTTGCTATTTTTGGAGCGGCAATTTTATTTGCCATAATATGGCGTAGGCGTGAAGGAAAAGATCATGCCACCCCACAGATTTTAGGCGATCATAAACTCGAAGCTATTTGGACAATTGTTCCAACATTGATCTGTGTTTTCGTTGCGGTAAAAGGTCTAGTTTCTTATCAAGATATGCGCACGCCTCCGGCCAACACCCTTGATATCTCCGTGACTGCCGAACAATTCAATTGGTCATTCGAATATCCAAATGGTAAAAAAACTACAAACGATATAACCGTTCCGGTTGGTCACCCTGTTAAGTTCATAATGCGCTCTAAGGATGTTATTCATAGCTTCTTTATTCCAGCTATGCGCGTTAAAAAAGATGTCTTACCAAGCATGTTCACTACTCTTTGGTTCGAACCAATTAAGACAGGATCTTATCAGGGTTTCTGTACTGAATATTGTGGTGCTGGACACTCAGCCATGTTGTTCAAAGTAAATGTTGTTTCTGATGCAGAATATGATCGCTGGTTAACAGATGATTCAACTGAATTCATGAAGAGCAAAATGAACGCTGAGGATTTAGGACGTGCTCTTTATGAACAGAAAACATGTAATACTTGTCATTCTATTGATGGCAGCATGCGTATTGGTCCAAGCTTTGCAAAACTTTGGAATAAAAAAGAGAAACTTGTTGATGGCACAGAAGTTTTAGTAGATGAGAATTATATTGAAAGTTCTATTGTAAACCCAAACGCTCAAGTTGTAGCAGGATATGCTCCTATTATGCCTTCATTTGAAGGACAACTAAGTGTTGATGAAATTAAAGCACTAATTGCATTCATTAAAGGTCTTGAGAAAACAGAAGTAGCTCCTGTAGCTGCGGTTCAAGCTGTAGCAGTAGCTCCAGTTGATCGTAGTAAGCTAAAACCAGAAGAGCGTGGTAAAATTTTATCTCAAGAAAAGCTTTGTATCTCATGTCATAGCATAGATGGTTCAAAGGTTATTGGCCCATCTTATAAAGGTATCTATGGGCGAAAAGGCAAGCTTGTCGGAGGTGCAGATTACGAAGTAACCGATGAATATATTAAGGAATCAATTCTTAATCCAATGGCAAAGGTAGTTGATGGTTACGCACCAGCAATGCCACCATACGCCGGACAATTAAGCGATGACGATATCAATGACATTATCGCATATCTAAAGACAGTTAAGTAAGGTCAATGAATATGAGCACAGCAGCAAGTACAGCCCCTGAGGTTAAGAAGAACTACCTAAACGATCACACTGGAATTTGGTCGTGGATTTACACGCTCGATCATAAACGGATCGGGATTATGTATTTAGTTTCTTTATTTACATTCTTTTTTATTGCTGGATTGATTGCCCTGACGATGCGCTATGAGCTTATGCATGCAGGTGCAAGCGGTCTTTTAACTCCGAAGCAATATAATGTGGCCTTCACCCTACACGGTGCCATGATGGTGTTTCTCTTCATTGTGCCTGGTATTCCAGCAACACTGGGAAACTTTCTCTTGCCATTAATGATTGGCGCAAAAGACGTAGCTTTTCCTCGAATGAATCTTTTGAGCTACTACATATATATAGTCGGAGCGATTATGGCTCTAGTAGCACTGCTTAATCCTATTGATACAGGATGGACATTTTATACTCCATACAGCATTCAAACTGGACAAGGAGTTGTTCTAATGACAGCGGCAGCTTTCGTGCTCGGATTCTCTTCAATCTTAACTGGTTTAAATTTCATAGTTACAATTCATAAGTTAAGAGCACCTGGAATGCACTGGATGAGACTGCCACTTTTTGTTTGGGCAACTTATGCAACAGCAGGAATTCAAGTTTTAGCGACTCCTGTAGTTGGAATTAATCTTCTTCTTTTGATCATGGAAAGAACCATGGGCATTGGAATCTTTGATCCAAAATTGGGTGGCGATCCGGTTCTTTTTCAACATCTTTTCTGGTTTTATTCTCATCCTGTTGTTTACATCATGATCTTGCCGGCTTTTGGTATTATCGGAGAAATTATTCCCGTTTTTTCTCGCAAGCCAATATTTGGGTATAAGGCAGTTGTGATAGCCAGCTTTTCCTTGGCCTTGCTTGGATTCTTTGTCTGGGCTCATCACATGTTTGTATCCGGAATTTCTGATTTTTCAGCTGCTACTTTTTCTATCATTACATTTGGTGTGGCGATTCCAACTGCTGTAAAGGTGTTTAACTGGGTGAGCACCATGTACAGAGGATCGATCAGACTAGATACTCCGATGCTCTATGCCATATCATTTATCTTTATCTTCATGGTGGCTGGAACAACTGGAATATACTTAGCTACTTTGGGAGTGGACGTTTTTTATCATGATACTTATTTCGTTGTGGCCCACTTTCATTACACCATGCAGGGCGGGGCTGTGATTGGTTTAATCGCAGGACTTCATTTTTGGTTCCCGAAGATGTCAGGTAAGATGTATAATGAGCATATTGCAAAAATTGGCTTTGTCTTAGTTTTTATTGGATTTAATTTAACTTTCATTCCACAGTTTGTTCTTGGAATGCATGGTATGCCTCGAAGATATTTTGACTATCCTCCTGAGTTTGAATCGTTACATTTCGTTTCTACTATTGGTGCCTTTATGAATGGCTTGGGATATGCCATGGCGATTTTTAATCTTGCTCTTACTGGTCTGTTTGGCAAAGTTAAAGCTCCACGAAATCCCTATGACTCCCTTTCCCTTGAATGGCAGACAGATTCGCCACCGATTCATGATAATTTTGAAACAACGCCAATTATTACTGAATGGACTTATGGATATGGCACACCAGTGAGAGACGGTACGCATCACTAGTTATAGTTAATCTGACAAATAAAATGTCAGAGAATTTTTACTTAAGGAGATTTTCGCAGTGACTCACAAAGCAGAAACAATGGATCCTCAGGGACCTCCACATGTTCACCATATGGATGCAACAACAGCTTATGGTGCTGCAAAACTTGGCATGTGGTTGTTCTTAGCGACAGAAATTCTTCTATTTGGAGGGCTTTTTTGTGCCTTTGCTCTTTTTAGATGGACATATTTAGAGGAATTTCATCAGGCTAGTAAGCATTTAAATGTTTGGATGGGGGCTACGAACACTGTAGTACTTCTTATCAGCTCTTACTTTGCTGCTTTAGCAGTTGATGCGGCACAACATGGTAATAATAAAAAAATTGTTACTTATCTTTCTATTACAATGTTATGCGCAGTTGGCTTCTTGGTTATAAAATATTTTGAATACAGCTCAAAATATCATCACGGTCTCTCTCCTTTAAATGTTGAATTTAATTCTCCTGAATTTAATGCAGCTTATAAATGTTTTTTTGGTCTTTATTACTGCATGACTGCTCTGCACGGATTGCACGTAATTTTTGGCATGGCAATTTTAGGATGGGTTATTTCAAAAGCCAGAAAGAATCGTTTTTCAGAGAGATATTATACACCGGTAGAAGTTGGTGCTCTTTATTGGCACTTAGTGGATCTAATTTGGATCTACCTTTTCCCATTACTTTATTTGGTTGGATAGGAAATTTTATGTCACATCATGAACATAACGAAACAGATTCTCACGATAATTCACATGGAAATGGCTTGGGGCATATAATTCCCAAGTCAGTTTATGCTTTGGTATTAGGAGCTTTAATTATTCTGACAGTTATAACTGTTGCTATCGCTCAGGTGGATTTCGGAAATTGGAATATTATTGTTGCAATGCTTGTTTCTTCAGTAAAAGCCACGATTGTGGCACTATTTTTTATGCATTTAAAATACGAAGATCCCTTTACTTGGATCTACGCAGTTATTCCGATATTTCTGTTGATTGTTCTAATTGCTGGCGTTTTTATTGATAATCCATTTCGATATTAAGTTTTTAATTTAAGTCATGAATTCATTATTTGCTGGCTCTGTAGCATTGAAAGAGGAAGTGACTCTATTTAATAGAGTTTCATATTCTTGTGGTCTTTATTATGAACTTTGTAAGCCACGAATAGTGGCTATGGTCTGTGTAATTACTGCCCTCGGCTTTATCTTGGCTGGTGGTAATATTTTTAATAGTTTTGCTCTATTTGCAATGACAGTTCTAGGTACTGTTCTTACTGGAGCCGGATCCTCAGCTCTCAATCAGTATATAGAAAGAGATTCCGATAAATTAATGGATCGGACTGCGCGACGACCCTTACCATCAGGAAAGCTCGCCGCGGATTCTGCTCTTTATTTTGGTCTTATTACGATTCTTTTTGGTGTGGCTATTCTTGTAGTGGGTGTGAATTTACTTGTTGGGTTCTTGAGCTTGTTGACAGCTTTTTTGTATGTTTTGGTTTATACACCATTAAAAAAAATCACCTGGATCAATACCACAGTTGGCGCAATTCCCGGTGCCTTACCAACAGTGGGTGGTTGGGTTGCAGTAACTGGATCCATAGATTTAGGAGCTATGGTTTTATTTCTAATTTTGTTTCTATGGCAACACCCGCATTTTTTTGCGATTGCCTGGATGTATAAAGACGATTACGAAAAGGGAGGTCATGCGATGTTGCCCGTAGTTGATAAAACTGGGAAGGCAACTTTTAGACAGATGAGTTGGTATACTCATCATTTAATTCTAGCTTCTATTTTGCCTGTTTGGTTTGGATTGGCTGGGACTAGTTATCTTATTGGATCTATCCTTGCAGGTGCCTACTTTTTAGTCTCGACTCTTGAGTTTTATAAATCTGCCAACAGAGTTACTGCTCGAAAGGTGGTAGTTGCGAGTCTTGTTTACTTGCCTGTTTTATTGGGCTTAGTAATTTTAGAAGCTTGGATTTCATAGTTTTTTACTCCGCAAATATCTGATTCTATTAAACTCATACTTTTCCAGATCAACGTATAACCCAGCGTTGTCATATGTAATTTTATCAACTTATCAGATAGTTACCTCTTAAAACTTGGAAAAACATACGATTGGCACTCTTTATGCACCCTTATTTGGAGTTGGCTCGGAACAAGGTTCAATCGTGTATCCAGAAATGTTTTATAAATCGTGGACTGTAAAAAAAATAATGTACACGATAGCCTTGTTCTTGATTCTAGGTTGTGGGGCAAAATCCTCTGATTCAGGGGCTGGATCTTCTTCTAGTAATATTCAAACGTATAACGGCTATTTACGTAATGTAGATGGAACTCCAATTTCCGGAGCCATTGTAACAATCATGGGTGTGCGGGCAGCCGCAACTACTGACAGTAATGGAATGAGTCAATTTCAAGCAGGATCTCTTTTTGGCGATGTAGTTTTAGAAATTATTGGAAATTGGGGAAGGTTAGAGGTTATTTTAGAAGGTATTCCTGCAAATGCAGAAAGTATCGATTATCAGATTGTTCTTGATACGCTGACATTATCCGCAGCCGTATCTTCATTAGATATTACCGAAAGAGAAGTGAAACCACCACCACCTTCAGCCAGCCTTTTTACAGCAGCTCGTTGTGGAGTTTGTCATGAGCCTAGAGCTGAAACACAGTGTGAATTAGAAACATGGAAAAAAGATCACGTATCGATCTATGATTGTAGCACTGCTTCTGTTCCATTAGATGATGAGAATGGTGAAGTGCCCGATCCTGCTCTCGAGGACCCTAGTCCTAGGCCAACACCCAAAAAGACTCCTCAAAATAATCCAATCAATGGAAATGATAAATATAAAACAGGTCTTTGTGTAAGCTGTCATTCCTATAATGGAAATCCAAAATGTGGAAATGCAGCTTGGGAAAGCATACATAAGACAGTTTATAAATGCTCTTCTAGCACTCCAGATAAGAAGAAAGATGATAAAAAGAAGAAAAAAACCAAAAGTGCAATTACAGATTATTCAGAATTAGCTCAATTTTTAAATTCAATGAATTAAGGTTTATGCGAAAAGTATTTTATAAATCTAGGATCATTTTTAATCTGTTAACAATTTTGAGTATTTTGCTCTTTAGTTCCCAAGTATGTGCTTTAAATCCAGGGGACAATTCGCCAGCATTTTCATTAAATTCTAATAGAAAAACTGGAGAGAAAATCTCATTATCACAATTTAGTGGCAAAATCGTTTACCTTGACATATGGGCATCTTGGTGTGGTACTTGTGCTGAATCACTTTCCTGGATGCAGAAGCTTCAAGATAAGTTTGGCAGCGATTCTTTTCAGGTTATTGCCGTAAATGTTGATGAAGAAAGAAACGCTGCCGAAAAAATTCTTAGAAAATTAGAATCTTCGATTTTGGTTGCTTTTGATCCAGAAGGTATTACCCCAGCAAAGTATGAAGTTGGGGGAATTCCGAGTTCATATCTCATCGGTAGAGATGGAAAAGTGATTGCTATTCACGAAGGCATTGGGAAAAAAGAACAAGATGAAATCGAACAACAAATTAAGAAAAACCTGGATACATAACCAGCCATCATATCCAAAATTATTATATTTCTTATTTATATTTCTTTCGATAACAATTTTAGGCTGTACAGCAGTGGCTCCTTGGGAGAAAGGAAATCTGTCCAAGTCGCACATGCGTATAAATCCCGATCCGTTAGAGTCCCGTTTCCATCGTCACATTGAAGATTCCCGTGAAGGAAGTTCCGGTGGCTATGGTATTGGCGGTGGTGGATGTGGCTGCGGATAAGTTAGAAAAGGGGATTGGTGGCTCAAAAAAATCGCATTAAAAAAACTAGAAATAAACCTAAAAATTTAAATAAAGTGGGCTCTTTATTTGCCGCCGCCTCTGCTATTCCGTTGTTAGGGCTATGTTCTTCTGTCTGTGCTCAAAACAAACCTGAGCCTGCTTCCATTAGATTTCAGTATGCTTATTTTAAGGATTGGCAAGCAGGCAGCGAAGATCGAATGACTGTTAATGCTCCCATGGTTTTATTTAATGCACCAATATCGGAAAAAACAGAAGTTGAAGTGGGATTTGTTTTTGATAGCATGAGCGGTGCCTCGCCACTTTATCACGACACTCTAACTGGGGCTTCGGGTAAGGGTGTCGAAGATGAGCGATACAGTGCCGATGCAACTCTTACTCAATACTTTGATGGTTTTAATCTGAGTTTTGGTGGTGTTTATTCTACCGAAAATGATTATGACTCAATAGGAGCTAATCTCTCTTCTAGATTTTGGAGTTCAGATAAAAATACAGTTTTTCTATTTGGAATAAATGGAAATGATGACAAAGTAACTTCAGATAATAATCCATTACTTGATGAAAGACGAGATAGTTATGGTGCTGTTTTTGGAGTAACTCAAGTAATTAATAAAAACTCATTAGTTCAATCGAATTTTACATTTAAAAATAATGATGGGTATCTCGAAGATCCTTATAAATTAGGTGATAATCGTCCAGAATCTAGAGATGGTTTTGCTTGGCTTACTCGTTACGTTCGTTATCTTGAATCTAGCGCCTCTTCCTTACATTTAGATTATCGATTTTACCTAGATAGTTGGGATATCTATTCTCATACCGTTGAAATGGCCTGGTATAAACCATTTGGTGAGAACGAGAGATGGATGTTTAGGCCAAGGATTCGGTATTACTCTCAAGAAGAAGCCATTTTTTATAATGATCTGGATCCAATAGATATTACAGACGATCGTTTCTATACTGCCGATCAACGCTTAAGCAGCTTTGGAAGTCTCGGGGCCGGAGTTAAATTAATTCGAGATTTTGATGATGGTTTTTCTATGAGCCTAAGTTATGACTTTGTCATCAACGATAGCAGTTGGACAATTCTTTCTCAGGGTTCGCCCAACATTGATAATCTCTATCTTAGCTATTTCTCTTTTGGATTGCATAAAAAGTTTTAACAATGCAGAAACTATTTGAGTATAGCTTTCCGGCCCTAGGGAGTATAAATCAAATTAAAATTTTCTCTGAAACTGAAGAATTTTCTAATAAGATTTCAGAATTAGTTATAGCCGAAGTAAAAACAATAGAGGCAAAATTTTCTCGTTATCAATCTAAAAGTATAATTTCCCAAATAAATGCTGCTGCTGGACAAGATCCGATATTAGTAGATGCAGAAACCTCAGCCTTACTTGACTATGCTGATCAATGCTTTAAAGAAAGTGGTGGTCTTTTTGATATCACTTCAGGAATTTTACGAAGAGTTTGGGATTTTAAAGTTCAGAAAATTCCCGAACAGAAATCTATCGAATCTCTTTTAGGACTTATTGGTTGGAATCAAGTGCAGTGGAATAATCCATATTTTCATTTGCCTAAAATTGGTATGGAAATTGATTTTGGAGGGATTGGTAAAGAATTTGCTGTAGATCGATGCGCGGCACTTTGTCTTGAAGCTGGTGTAAAAAGTGGCTTTGTTAATTTAGGAGGTGATTTAAGAGTGTTAGGTCCAAGACCTGATGGATCAGCTTGGATTATAGGACTACAACATCCGAGACAGAAAGATAAGATTCTGAACTATGTTAAACTTTTTAAAGGTGCGCTTGCAACAAGTGGTGATTATGAAAGGTTTATTGAAGTTAACGGTAAAAGATATTGTCATATCCTAAATCCTAAAACAGGTTGGCCAGTCTCTGATTTACAATCAGTAACGATTTTCGGTGAATCCTGCCTTGTCTCAGGCAGTCTTGCGACAATTACTATGTTGTATGGTGAAAAGAGGGGGAGTCTTCTTCTTAAAAATAATCAAGTGCCACATCTCTTGGTCGATTGTGAGGGAAAATGTAAAGTGTTTCCAAGCAGTGATTGAGTTTATTAGAGAAGGGTATGAACAATAGACTTCAAGATGTATCGGGCAAAGAAAACACAGAAACTTTTTTACTTCTTAGGACCTCTATCGATCGAGACATTAGCTTGATGCAAGCAATCTATTTTATTATTCGCTTATCGGGTCGGATATTTCGAATCCTCCCGATCCAGTTCGAGCATAATGCGGAACAGCGCAGTGGCAAATCATTGAGCAAGATCCCTCTCTATTTGAGGTGGCGGGATCCCAATTCCAGCCGCTTCCCTTCAACCCTTTGCACCATGCCTTAACATCGATAGCTAATTGCGGATTAGAAATTGAATTTTCCCACCTACGCTCTCCAGAGGCACACTGACCGGAAAAGGTATTGTCTACGATACTTGGAGGAGGTTGGACTGGAGTAGATGGAGTAGGGCCG
>JAWXBT010000142.1:0-2748 GCA_034440315.1 bacterium | reverse complement strand
CACCATACCCAAAGGCTTGATGTTACTCTGAATGTATTCTACACGTGGGTCAAGTTCAGTGTGCAATAAGTTCTGCATATCTCCATGACTATCATTTACAAGTATGGTAGCAGGACCGGTCTGAAAAATTGCTTTTACAACAGTGTTCACTTCTTCTGTCATTAGTTTTCTTCCTGTTGCATAGTCTTTTCCACTACTGCTAACCATCGCTGAAGTACCAATCCCGCCAATACCTTCCATATCAACCGAGATGAAAATTTTAACAGGTTTTGGCTGAGCCAAAGATAATGTGGAAACGCAAAGGAAGAAGAGTAGTAGTTTTTTCATGATTGCGTAGTTTACTATTGTTAAAAATAGCAACTTATCAAGACTCTGCCTATTCTAAATATTTTATAAAAAAAAGAGAGGAAGTGATTCCGCTCTTTTAGCTAAATTATTTTTATCTACTTAATTCTTAACCTTCATGTCTAACGCAAAGTCTTTTGCAGTCTTAGCCGTCATAATGTCCATAAAGTTAAGAGCACCATTGGTTGCAGTGCCTCCGCCAGTTTGAATCTGTGGAACAACGGCTCCCGTGTATTTGCTAAATGCATCGGCCCACACTTTTTGAACTTCGACCTGTGCATTTAACTTCATCTCAAGAGCTCCGTCAGCTTGCATAATACGCTGACGCGCGTAAGCGTTAGCATCCGCCATCTCTTTTATTTTCTTTGCTTCAAGAATAGCACCTTCGTACGCAATCTTTTGTTGGAGTTTATCCTGCTCAGCAACCTTTACTTTAGTTTGCGCTTCAACGACTTGCTTGGTTTGATCTTGCTTTTGTTGATACTCGATCTCAACCAGAGCCTGCTCACCTTTAGCTTTAGCTGTTAAGGTTTGCTGCTGTGCAGTCATTAACTCCTGTTTTGAAATTGAAGATTTTGTTACAGCATCAATAATCTTCACCAACTTCTCGTCAACTTTATTTTCATAATCTACATCGGTGATAGCGGCATCTGCTACTGTAATACCGTATTCTTTTATAGAAGAGAGTTTTCGTTTCGGTTCCATAGTTTTCTTGTCAAACTGAATTTCTGTTTGATATACCCGCTTCTTTTCCATTTCCATCGAATCGTAAACCATTGTTTCTTCTGTCTTCAATAGGTAAACGCCTTCTTTCAATTGATCCAAAAAGTCCTGAGCCATTTGTGCACGTCCACCGCCATAGTGCTTTTCACTACTCATTAATTGCGCGGATGATTGTAAACATTCTTTTGTATATGGAGCCAATCTTTTTACAACCAATGATTGCGGTGTACGGTGTGTATTATGTATCAAAATCATTTCCTTTTCATCAGAAGGTAAAATGAACTGGGTAATTCCACGCACATCAGCAGTGGTAGCATCGCTAAAACGAATCATTATTTGGCCTACTTCAATGCCGTTGTCTTCAAGTTCCAACTGAGCTACAGCTTCCTGATAAGTAACTGAAATCTGGTTTGGCCATTCTTTTTCTTTGGCAAAGAAACCAGCGTAGAATATTCCAGGAGCAAATTGAACAATTTGCTCGCCCGCTGTTCGCTCTACTACTGTTCTGTTACCCGCATCATTCCATGAAAATGGATTGACGATAGTAAAGAATACTAACCCGAGAACGAATAAGACACCAAGTACAATGGCCTTTTTTGTGATTGTTGGATTCATAGTATTAGGGATTTTGGTTTTGATTTTTATTTGTGTCGTTTTTATCGGAGAAATAACGGGTAAGAAGCAGCACAATGGCATATGCCACTACTCCAAATACGGCCAGAAAGGCGACCGCGAAGGCTAATTTGATCATGAGTTTTTTGGTTTTTGTTAGTTGAAAACTTAAAGGATAATTTCCTTTTCAAAATGTACCGTATGTGGTTTACATGGGGTGAATGGTTTGATGATTTATACCGTGCATAATGAGAAAGGAAACCCTGATACTGATTATTTTTTTTAATTCAGTGATAAGAATTGCAACTTAAGGGCATCTCTAAAAACTCTGCTTACCCTTCTCTTTTGGAGAAGGGGCAGGGGTTGAGGTAATGAGAGCAAGGGTTTTTAGAGATGCCCTTAACTCTAAACCAAACCGTTTTCAAATACAATGCGAATCATTTGAAGAGAATTATCGGTACTCAATTTTTTTGAATATTTCTACACTGAGTCATTTCACTCAACGCACTTTTGAGTTAGGAACTTTTAAAAATTTTTAAACCCTTTCTGTATAACTCATTGGCTTCTGGCGAAACCTTTGCAAGAATGACTAGCCCTCCAAATAATACTGTTGTCAGTATCGAGCGTAAGATAATATCAATAATAGTCGAGCCAACCGGAAAAGTAAATTGGTTGGCGGCCAACGTTAACGCAGCAATTATCAGGACTTTTAGGGTTGTAATCTCAAAGGGCTGAATCTTATACTTCACATATATAAAAATATATTTAGCAACGTTGAACGTGATCAGCGCAAAGGCACTTCCCAAGGCCGCTCCTTCAATGCCATACCTTGGTATTAATAGATTGTTTGAGATAATTACTATGGCAGCAAGTAGTAAGATCAGGATGATATTGAATTTGTAATATTTAGACAACACAATGATCTCACTGCTTGGCCCGAAAAGCATATCAACCAACTTACCAATGCCTACAATAACTACCACCCATTTCCCAGCTTCATACTTAGCTCCATTTGGCATCAGCAAGAACAGGCTATCTAAATTTATCCAAACGCCAATTAAAATAAAT
>JAWXBT010000141.1:0-10942 GCA_034440315.1 bacterium | reverse complement strand
TCCATAACCACACATAAATATTAAAATAAAACTAAAATAAAACCGCAACAGGCGTTGCAGGCACCATTATGATTAGGCAGGGCAAAACTTCGGTTCGCATGGTAAAAGCCCAAAAGTGTGTTTTTACCAATCTTTTACAATTATACTCCTAAAGAATGGGGTCTCCTATCTTTATTGCTTCTAAGAAATAAGTGGGTAATCTCTTGGATTTATACAGTTTTTCAAACTCAGTGGTGATACTTTCTTCTGCCCAGGGGCTTTTATGCAGGTCTTCTGTTAATTTTTCGATTTTAAAGAAGTAATTTCGCTTTATCACTTCAGCAACTTCTGCAAAGTAATCTTTATGATCACTTTTAAAGGAGAACTTACCTCCATCTTTTAAAGTAAGAAGTATTTTATTCAGAAATTCTTCACTAAGTAGTCTATGCTTTTTCCAGCGTTGCTTTTGCCAGGGATCTGGAAAGTTTACATAAAACATATCGACAGTTTTTTTTGAGCAAAATTCAAAAAGTCTTTGAGCCTGAGTGCGAAAGAGAAGGATGTTGGTCAGATTTTGCAGTGCTGCTTTTTCAGCTGTGCGGTAAATTCTTTTATATCTAAGCTCAAATCCTAGAATTAAAGATTCCGGATTTTGCTTTGCTAATTCAACTAGGTGTCCTCCAGATCCGCTACCTAGTTCGCAAATTATTGAAGTAGATATTGTAACTTTAGATTTAATGAGTTCACTTTCTTTTACAGAAATTTCATCTTTATAAAAAGGTAATATTACACCTTCAAATTTTGGCAATTGTTTTACATATTTATTGGTTGAATCGTTAAACATTTTTTATTAAGCATTCGGATATAATCTCTGCGAACTTTCACCTATAAGATTGTTTTCTGTCCCTCAGGGACGAAGTTGCTTCGCAAATTAGGAGGTGATGAAAAGTAACCTTTCAGGAAAGTAGCAAAACTGCCTAGGTTTTGGCAACAGAATATGCCTAAGTTATTTTTTATTTACTAAGATTTACTATGCTTATTTACTCCTTGAATCCTTAACTGTTTTTTGGATGCCAATTCCAAAGAGTATCGTGTGGATCTCTATCCTTTGAAAAATCTCTTGATACATCATCAAGAATTTCAATATCTTCCTTTTCCAATGACCAATTAAAAACTCCCAAATTTTCTTCAAATTGCTCAAGTTTTGTAGCTCCACAAATTACTGCAGAAACTCCTTCTTTATCTAATAGCCATCTAAGAGCTACTTGCGACATTGTTTTGCCATACTTATGAGCGGTCTCTCTTAAGACTTCAATGATTTTTTTTATTTTCGGAAAATTTTCTTCAGTAAGAACTACATTTTGTTTTCTTGGATCTTTTGGAATATCAGAGAGATTTGAAAATCTTCCACTTAAAATACCCTGACATAGAGGTGAATAAGCTAAAACAGAGACATTTCTTTTCTTACAAAATTTCAGAACTTCCTTTTCAATGGATCGCCAAAGAAGGCTATAGCAATTTTGTAGTGAATCAATTTCAGAAGTATCCTCGAACTCTTCCCATTCAGGTTCCATCCAATTTGAAACGCCGATAGCTCGAATCTTTCCTTCTCTCTTAAACTCTTTCATTATTTCAATTGTTTCTTTCAAGGGCACTTCAGGAGCAGGCCAGTGGTATTGATAAAGATCTATATAGTCTGTCTTGAGTCTTCTTAATGATTGCTCCAGAGCTTTACGAGTATCCTCTGGTTTTGCATTCTTATGAGAAAATTTACTGGCAAGAATCAAATTCTTTCTCTGACCTTCAATTGCCTTTCTTACAACTTCTTCTGATATTCCTTTACCGTAACTCTCCGCAGTATCAATAAAATTTATCTCACTATCGATAGCTTTTCTAATTATTTTTATCTGCATCTCTTCATTCGATCCCGCCCAGCCACTTACTTGCCAGGTACCAATAGCTAATCTAGAGACTTTTAGATCTGATTTTCCTAAGGTTATAAATTCCATATTTTAAATCGAGATAGACATGGTAGAGTTCAAGCAGTCTCTCAAATTTCGTGCTGTTTTACAAAAAACATAATTTTCTAATGCTATCATATATAAATTACCTCCTTCACTCAGTCAAAACACCTAATATTAAAGATTATCTTGATATGGGGTTTGGAATTGGAGCACGGTATGAGAGATGTAAAAAGTTTTGGGGCCAACATATTAGATTATGTAAAGAGGTTCAAAATGAGGCTCTTTTGAGTATTAGTTCACAAGCTGAGATTTTAGTATTGGGAGCTGGAAGATTAATTGATTTAGATCTTAGGGCTATTTTTAAGAACTCAAGCAGTGTAACTTTTGTTGATATAGATCCTTCCTGCCAAAAATTTTGGCGTAAAGCAGTAAAAGAAAATAGATTTCTTGGGAAATTTAATAGTCATATTGTTGATATATCGGGAAGTATTCAATCATGGACAGAAGAGTTTTCAATCTTCATTTCTCGAAAACCAGCTAAGGAAAAGATAGCTGAATTTCTTGGAAGCCTTAAAACTAGTCCAGGTTTTGCTACTAAGTTAGAGAACAAAAAAAATTCAATTGTAATTTCTCAGAATCTGTTAGGCCAGCTCGGTGTTTATTGGCGCGATCGAGTATATGATATTTTAGATCAAGCCGGATATTTAATTAAAAATCAGGAAGATCCCTATACAATTGAAATTCGTGCAGGATTGGAAGCTTCTGTTAAAGCTCTTGAATTACAACATCTAAACTCTCTTATTGAATCATCTGCTTCAAAGATTCTTTTGATTACTGATATTTTTTACTATTATTACAGAAATAATGAAGCACATTGGCAAGTTGAACAGGCTCTAAGAGTTGGAGATGTTGTCGAAATGAAATCTTTTTTTACAAATGCTGGATATCTTCTAAAATCAAAAAAATCCTGGCTTTGGCATATTGCACCACAGGGTATCGAACAGAAAGAATATGGCAGCATTCATGAAGTGCATGCTTTTGAATTTTCTACAGCAAGAAACGAAAATATAAAGTGATGTATTTGAGCATCTGCCATGATGCCAATGGAATTTACTTTCTTGAGCAAAGTATAGCTTATGATGTCACTCACTTGAAATAGGGTGACCGAGTCACAATTCGATAACCCTATTTATGAACCTCCATTGTTGGTTTGTTGAATGTGCACTATGACCACTGTTCATGCGCTCTTGGGGACTCGCCTCAAGGATCGCCTGAACCATTTTTTGATTCGGAGGAACAGCCGTTCTTCCGGATACATGGGCCTGAGAGGCCGAGACCAGACACGCCGCAGAAATCTTTGCAGGCTAATCTCCAGAATTTCTCTTTCTGAAGTCTCCAGCATTTCTGTCACAGTTGGGACGTGAGGAGCATGTGCAAGACAGACACTGTCACGCTCTTCTTCTGTTCTGACTTTTTGCAGATCCTTGAGGATCTCTTCTGCAACCCCTTTGGCAATGATATCGTCGCTCTTGCTCCAGACTTGCTGGACTGGACACATCATCTTACTGAGCGAAAATCCAAAGAGAATCTGCAAATACAAAATAGAAGAACCAGTCCACATCGGAATGCGAGTGTGGTAGGGACGACCTTCTGCTTGTTCCTTGTCAGGATCGTCTGCAATCGATCCTGCTGGAATTGACCAGTAGTTTGACCACCACCAACACGTCGGCCAAAGAATCCACTGCATTGTGAGTCCGAACCAAATGCCACGCTGTGCTTTTCGATGCAAAGTTCTGGCTGCTGAGATTAGGACCACTGCACGAACCTTTTCGGGGTGACGTGCGGCGATAATTCCAGCAATCAGAGCTCCTGTAGACACACCCATCAATACAACTGGATGTCCCACTTCTTTGTGACGTTTGATGACCAGAGCTTCAGCTTTGCGCAGCATCATCCATGCACGAGTTCTGCTGAACGTAGCAAAACTTTCTTGTCCAGGAAGATTCTCAGCAAAGAAGTTTGCATTTTCAGTGCTGTGGAGAATCTTGGCGATTACATCAGCATCTCTGGCAAACTTGGTCAGTCCCGGAAAGAAGATCACCGTTTTGCTGGGATCCCCTTGGAGATGGAAAGGATCGGTATTGTGCCGATTGATAATCTTGCCCATCGGAGGGACAAGACGCCAAAGTTTCACGTCATGCTCCTCCGGTATTCACCGGATCAGATTGTTCTTGTGAGGAGGGAAAACCTGTACTTGTAACTCGAAGTCACCCGTACTTCGATCGGTCGAAAACGACCTTACAAAGTACGAATTAACTCAGATACCTTACTCGATATAGGTTTTTAAAGATCCAAGAAGAAATGTGTCCAACTTAGTTAGAACCAACTAGCACGGCATCCGATAAGTTTTTTCTTGAGAAAGCTACTTACTAGCCGAAAGAATTTACCGGAAGAATTACTAAAGTTTATTCAAACTGAGCATATTCCTTAATTCAGTTGTATTAAAGAAAAATAACAAAATGAGGGAAAGCCGTAAAAGCTCAATAAGTAAAGATTTTGGTTTGCTTGGTTACTCTGGAGCCGAAAAATATTCAATCTTAACAGGTACTGCGAGGAGATCCGTCGCTTTTTGAAAGGCATTTTGAATATGAGGAGTCTCAAGATGAAGCTGCAAATGATCTCTAGATTCCCACTTTTCATAGAACATAAAGAGTTTTGGATCCTCTAAAGAACGATGCAGCTCGTAGCAAATACAACCCGATTCTCTTCTAGTTGGCATAAGGAGAGTTTTTAAGATTGGATAAAGCAGTTCCTCTTTTCCTTCTTTGGCATAGATTTTCGCAACTACTGAAATCATACTGCTGTCCTTTGGAACTTATCCTAAAGCTTTCTGTAGCTCTGCAACCTTATTCAATTGTTCCCAAGAAAAGTGTCCTTCTTTAGTTGGAGATCTTCCAAAATGACCGTATGCAGCTGTTTTAAGAAAGATTGGTTTTCTAAGTTGTAAATTATCTATGATTGATTTTGGAGTCAGTCCAAATATTTCACGAATAACAGGAACCATTTTCTCTTCTGGTACTTTACCTGTACCAAACGTATCTACATAAATAGATACTGGCTCAGCTACACCAATTGCATATGCAATTTGCACTTCACACTTAGAAGCAAGGCCGGCACCGACAATGTTTTTGGCAACATGTCTTGCCGCATATGCCGCAGATCGATCTACCTTTGTTGGATCTTTTCCTGAGAAAGCACCGCCACCATGACGGCTGTATCCACCATATGTATCAATGATAATTTTACGACCTGTAAGTCCACAATCACCATGAGGACCACCGACCACAAAACGTCCAGTTGGATTGATTAAAAGTCTAGTTTGAGGGGATAGTAACTCAGCCGGAATTACTTTTTTGATTACTTCATCTGTAACAAAAGCTCTTAGTTCAGTATTATCGACATCATCGGTATGTTGAGTTGAAAGAACAACCGTTTCAACCGATCTTGGTTTACCATCAACATAGTTCACCGAGACTTGTGACTTAGCATCAGGACGTAAAAAATCAACAACACCGGATTTCCTAACTATCGAAAGCTGCTCAACTAGGTTATGTGCTAACATAATCGGTAAAGGCATCAACTCTTTTGTTTCATCACAGGCAAATCCAAACATTAAGCCTTGATCGCCAGCACCTTGTTCTTTTTGATCTCCACGATCTTCATCAACACCCATACTGATGTCTTGAGATTGCTGACTTATGTGTTTAATAATTCGGCAAGTATCAGCATCAAAGCCAATATCTGGATCTGTATATCCAATCTCACGAACAATATTTCTAACTATTTTCTCATAATCTATATTAGAACCAGTTGTAATTTCGCCTGCTAAAACAACAATACCAGTTTTTGCAAGTGATTCCATGGCTACGCGAGACATAGGATCGCCACGTAAGCATTCATCTAATATAGCATCACTTATTTGATCACAGATTTTGTCGGGATGACCTTCGGAAACGGATTCGGATGTAAATAAATAGTTTTTAATAGCCACAACACCTCTTTTCTAATGAACTCATTTAGACCTACCTTCGGTACATATGTCCGTCAAGTAAAAAGGTCTTTTTAATTATGAATATCTCTATGATAACAAGTAATCTTGTGTTTGGGCAAACTAATTTCTCGTGACAATGCTTCACTAATTGCAACTGAGCGATGTTTACCACCAGTGCAACCAATTCCAATATTTAGGTAGGATTTACCCTCAAATGCATACTTGGGAATTAGAAATTTTAAAAGGTCAGAATAAAGAGCAAGGAATTTTTTAGTGTCTTCTTTTTCGAGAACCCACTTCGAAAGCTCCGCATCTAAGCCAGTTAAATTTTTGAGTTGATCAATGTAATTTGGATTTGATAAAAATCTAACATCTGCAATTAAATCACAATCAAGCGGAATTCCATTTTTAAAACCAAAAGAAACAAGATTTACTCTAATACTATTTTCAAGGTTATAGTGATTCTCAATATAGAGGCTAACCTGTCTTTTAAGATCATGAACTGTAAGGTTCGATGTATCAATGCAAAGATTGGAAATTTCTTTAAGTTTTATTAAATTATTTCTTTCTCTTCTTATAGCATCAACGAGAGTTTTGTCTTCTTTTGAGGCAAAATCTGGGTGTGGTCGACGTGTCTCGCTATATCTTTTAATTATGGCATCATCTGAAGCATCTAGAAAAATTATATCAATCTCTTCTCTACCTAGTTCGCTAATTACTGCTAATAATTCGTTTAAGGATTGTTGTGATTTTATTTCGGCTAGAATTGCAACTCGTGAATTTTCTTTTCTTGTTTTGATAAATTCTTTGATCAGGGAAACAGGAATTCGCCCAATTGCAGAGAACTGAAAATCTTCAAAAGCTTTTAGGGCAGTGGAGCTGCCAGCACCTGAAATACCACCAATTATAACTAGTTTTCCTAGATTTTTAGTTGATGACATAGATTTATGAGTGGCAAATTTAAAGCTTACTTATGTTTATTAGTTAACTTTTCTTTATGCTTTCTGAGCTGACCAGATAAGGTATTTATTGCGCTATCTATCGACGTATAAAGATCTTTTGTTTCCTCTTTACTTACGAAATAATTGCCATCAGTATTGAAAGATATTTCTGCAATCTGACAATTCTTTTCTACGGTCAAAACTACATGTACATCGGTATCATGATGTACGAATTTTTGTAATGTATGTGTTACTTTTTCAGTTACAAAATTTTTAATAGACTCAGTTCCTTCTGTGTTTCTAAAGGTCATATTTACAGTGACATTTTTTGGATTAGATACCATTTGAATTTCTCCTTAGATTTTATCTCTATATTTTACTAACTTCTTCCCTCAAAGTGCAAACAAATCTTTGATAAGGACTATAGTGAATTTGAGGCATCCTCGTTAAAAGATTTTCTTTCTTTTTGAGGAAGATGGGATATTTAGAGACTCTCTATATTTAGCAACAGTACGACGGGCTATCTTGATTCCTTCTGCTGTAAATGTTTCTACAATTTTCTGGTCAGAAATAGGATCCTCTTCGGATTCGGCAGCAATCATATTTTTAATTTTTTCTTTAACGCTTGACGATGAAACTTCGCCTTCGCCACCTTGTATACCGCTTGTAAAAAAGAATTTTAATTCAAATACACCATGTGAGGTATGTACATACTTACTACTTGTAACTCTACTTACTGTTGATTCATGTACTCCAATATCGTCTGCGATATTTTTAAGAACCATTGGTTTTAATTTATCAATTCCTTGATCAAAAAACTCACGTTGATGTTTAACAATAGCTTCTGTTACTTTGTAGATTGTTTTTTGCCTCTGATGAATGCTTTTGATTAACCAAGTAGCGGCTTTTAATTTTTCGTTTAAATATGAGGAAGAATCTTGTCCGCTAGATTGCTCTTTTAATAATTTTAAGTAATAGGGACTAATACGAAGTCTTGGTAATCCTTCTTCGTTCAGAGAAATTACGTACTCATCAGCCTGCTTGTAAACATAAATATCAGGAATGATATATCTTGGAGTGTCAGCTCCATACGGTCTACCAGGTCTAGGTTCTAGAGCCTGAATCTCTTTTACTGCTTTGTAAACTTCCTCAACAGTAACATTTTCGATTTTAGCTATCTTAGTATAACCACGATTTGCAAGCTTATCTAAATGTTGTGTAACAATTTTTGCAGCTAAGCTGTCACCTAAACCCATGTTTTCAAGTTGTATGAATAGGCATTCACTAAGATCTTTTGCAGCAGTGCCGATTGGATCAAGGTGTTGAATCATTCCTACGACTTCTGCAACTTCACTTTCAGTGCAGTTTTGCTCTTTACCAATCTCTTCATATGTACAACAGAGATAGGCATCTTTATTTAAGTTCCAAATTACTTGATGAGCAATTCTTTCTTGCTTATCAGTTAACTCCATCATTCTTAATTGAAGAATAAGATGCTCAGCTAAATTTTCTGTTTTTCCTGGAGTATTTTCTACTGATGGCCGATCTTCAAAATCATAAGTTCCTTTTGCTGTAGCCATGCCTCTGGAATCAGAGAAGGCTTCCAAATAGTCTGCCCAGTCAATTGGAGATTGTTCTCCCATGACGGCCTCTTTACCCTCGTCGGTACTTGTAGAATCACCGCCTAAGTCAGAAGATACCATTACTGTTTCTGGAGTCGATCCATCACCGCTCTCTGTGCCATCTTCTCTAGCACCAGCTTCGTCTTCTGCTGCTTTTTCTAATACCGGATTCTCAAGAAGCTCTGCTTCGATTGCGTCGATATATTCAAGACGTCCTAGTTGAAGGAGCTTAATTGCTTGTTGTAATTGCGGGGTCATCAAAAGCTGTTGACTCAACTTTTGGGACAACCTCATTTCTAAGGCCATATTTTTTCTAATGCCTCTTCACTTAAACCGAAAAAACCTTTCAGTGAGCTAAAATCAGGATCTCTTTAATTATATCACGGTTTTAACCTCATTCAGTATTTATGATGCAAGAATCGTGCAATATGAACTAAATATTAACAGTTGGTGGCTTAAAAACAGATTCAACTGCTAGGAAGTCAAAAAGTACAATAAAATGAAATGATTATCTGTTTATTTCGATGTAGGAAAGGTCAAAACGTAGTCAATTATATTTTTTGAAAGGTTAAATATTTTTTATAACCTCGAATTTTCTCCGCAAAGATGGAACAGAGGCAGGGGTTAGTTCTTAGAGTGCGAAATTGTCACCTAAATAGTATTTTTTGGCCATTTCATTACTTGCAATATCTTCGGGAGCACCATCAACTAAGATTTGACCTTCGGCCAAGATATAAGCTCTATCACAGATACCAAGAGTTTCTCTAACATTGTGATCGGTAATAAGAACACCAATGCCTTTATTTCTGAGTTGATGAATTATACTTTGTAGATCGTTAACTACAATTGGGTCGATTCCGGCAAAAGGCTCATCAAGCAAAATAAAATTGGGTGAGCGAGAGAGGGCTCTTGCAATTTCTACACGACGTCGTTCTCCGCCAGAAAGAGAGCTAGCATTACTATTAACAACTTTTTGCAGTCCCAGTTCTTCAATTAAGGCTTCAAGTTTAAGATTTCTTTCTTGAGCTGAGAGATCTTCGATTGTTTCTAGAATCGCTAAGATATTTTCTCTCACTGTTAGTCTTCTAAATACGGATGGCTCTTGAGGTAAATATCCAAGTCCAAGCCTGGCTCTTACATACATGGGTTGTCTAGTAATATCTTGACCACCTAAGTTAATTTTTCCCTGATCAGCAGCAACTAATCCTACCATCATATAAAAAGTTGTTGTCTTGCCTGCACCATTCGGACCAAGCAATCCTACAACTTCTCCATTTTGAAGATAGATTGAAACATCATCGACAACTTTGCGACCTCGGTAACTTTTGGCAAGATTGTCGCCGGATAATATGATTTTTTCTGAGTTAGCCATTTTTTTCAATTAACTTTACCCTGACATTTCCTTCTGCGGTACTACGATTTTCTTGTAAAAAAATTCTAACTAAGTCTGCATTTAAGATACTTTGGTTTTGTGTAACCTCAGGATTATCAGTCAAAACTAAAGTCTCTGTTTTTTGGTCATAAACTGCTTTGTTTGAACGAGCTTTAATTTCGGCCCCTTTAGTAATAACTACATTATCGAGAGCCTCTAGATCTTCAATACCTTGTCCTTCATTATATTTACCTTCAAGACGATCTGAGGTCATTTTTAGATCTCCCTTATCAAGTACCACATTGCCAGTATAGACGAATCTATTCTCTTTATTTTTCAAGGTCATGCTGTCAGAGGTAATGGTAGTAGGAACATTTGTTGAGGATAAATTATCCCATTTGCCTTTTGTTACCGAAGAATCTGCAACTTGGCTTTCTACAACATCTGTAAATGTCATCCCAAGGAAAAATAGTGATAAAATTAATTTCTTTGTTTTAAACATATAGCTATAAAAAACTATAAAGAAGGTGAAGCTGGGCGATGATCAGACTTTATAAGAGTCTTAACTTTTTTCCCATACTGTAAAATTCCAAGAGATAGATCAACATTAAGTAGTTCACCTTCTAGTGTTACATTACGATCTTCAATCTTAGCATAACCAGGTGCTACGATAGTGTTTTGGAGCTTATTGAAATCTGCTTTCTCGGTAGTTACGAATTTTTCTTTATTTACGTTCAGTTTCACGGTCTTTTCAAGGAAAGCTTCGATTAATGAATCGTTATCAAATTGCAATATAGCCTTTTCTGATTCAACTTGAATTATGTCCCCATTTTTTTGATAAACAATGATTAAAGCATTTGTGAGTTTAGCTGAATCAGTTTGGGTTATATATTCTCCCGTTTTGGCAGTTACTTCCCACAGTTTTTTTCCAGCTTTTGTTTCAGTTCTATGAAAATTGTTTAGAACAAAACCTGTTTTATCTTTTTCTATAATTGGAGAGATAGATGATACTT
>JAWXBT010000140.1:0-24334 GCA_034440315.1 bacterium | reverse complement strand
GAATTATAGAAGCGATATCATTCGTACCCACGATAGGTGTTCATAATAGGGCTGTTGCTTTCGGTGTCACGGCCCTTTTAGTTTTTGCCTGTTTGATTTTTTGTTGGATGGTGAAGCATGTCGCTCAAAAGAAATGTTGTTCGCAAAGTTAATTCCAAAATTTTCACTAAGAAAAAAAGAATTCTCGTACATGCTCTCAAAGCAAAGCCTGCAAAAGTTATTGTAAAAAAAGAAATAAAAAAAGAAGTTAAAAAAGAGCCTACAGTAAAATTCAAAAAACTATCTAAAGAAGATTTGATATTAAATTACCGAGCCAATGCTAGAAAACTTTCTAGAAGTATTTTAAGAAGATGGCGTTCTCGCATTGAGCTTGAAGAATTGGATAGCTTGGTAGATCTTGCTCTATGTGAAGCTGCCGAAAGATACGATCCAAAAAAAGGCGCAAGCTTCATGACTTTTATGTATTACCACCTAAGAGGTTGCTTAGTGAGAGCTGTAGATACTGCAGCTAACTCAAACTTAGTTTCTGCTGCTGATTTTGAATTAGAAGATTTAACTAGTGGTTTTAATCCAACAAGAGAACAGACTGAAAGTGGCATGAGTGCCGTAGCTGATATGGCTGATTCTATAAACAACGAAGATTATTTATTGCCAGATGAACATCTATATAAAAAAGAAGTTGCTAATATCAGTAGTGGTGCATGTTCAAAACTTGATGAACTTGAGCAAGAAGTGATTTTCAGACTTTACGTTCAAGAAGAGCAGTTAGTAGATATTGCAAAATCATTAGGCTATAGCCGCTGTCATATCTCAAGAGTAAAGAAAAGAGCTCTTGATGTATTGCACGAGAGTTTATCCCCAGTCTTAGGCTTAAAAGGCAAACCTAACTACGATGATGGTGAAGAGATTTCTCGAAATAGAAACCTTAGAAAAGTCATTACTCGTCGTAAGTTTACTAAAGATGAGGAAGTTTCTTTGCCGATTGCCACCATGGAAATTCCAACTTTTGAACAAGCTGCTGCATAGGATCTACCTCAGCAATCTGTGGTAATTCATATTCTTTATACCTGGTGATTTGCGGTTTCTTTTATGGTAAGATTACCCTGGATGTAGTGGGCCTGTTGCAAAACTCTCTCCTACTGCGAAAAGCGATCTTTGGCCTGCGACATCGTCAGTCTTCGAGAGAAAAGCCTTAACATATCCACAGGATATGCTTGCGGTTTTCTCTCTCGACTTGCTTGTCTCGGCACAAATCTCTCTTTTCTCGTTACGGAGATAGTTTTGCAAGAGGCCCAGGGTCTTTTAAAAGCCTAGCAATTTTGTAGAAGTTAAGTTTCATCAACGTCAAGATTTCGTGACACATGAGATCTTTACGTTGGTGCGAATAATCTAGGTTTTGCACCAATCGTTTTACAAATCCGCAAGAACCCCACAATCAATACCGGCAACGGTATTTGACCGTCATGAACCTCAAGCCGCCCCCATTCAGTAACACCAGCTACGAAGCACGTACCACCTACGTGGAGAACATGATTTGAGCACTCAGGAAATCGGACTTCAAAGATTTGGCGAAGAAAAAGGTGGAATCCGCCAGGCAGTCCCTGAAGCGCGATTCCTTTGCAGAAGGCGGAGCCGATCCGGCCGAGATGCAGCTTCACCGCTTCGTCAAGGCTCTCGATTCGAAGGCGTCCCCCAGGACGATGAATCTCGAGGAGATCCATCGTCGATGCGAAGAAGCTCACGGTGGACCGATCCTCATGGTTTCTTACAGCATCCTCGACGACTGAGACACTTTCAGTCCTGCATTCGTTGGTTGTTTCTATATCTCTAATAGAAAGGAGATATCGTTTTTTTCCTCTTCGCAACCAACGAAGCTTTAATACTGCCACATATTCACTACCACATATTCTCAGAGACCTCGGGGTTTGGAATTACATTAATATCCAATAATATTATATGCTTATTAGTTATAATAACTTCGCCAATCTATTTCCTCTTAATTGCTTTCATGATAAACAAATGGCCTCGTTCTCCTTCGCACTACCTTTCAGTCGGTGCTTCAAAGAACACGAGTGTTTTCACCCCTTGTCGGGCTAATTAATTGAAGGCAAAATACTTTTTGTAATTCGAGGATTGTTTCTCGGGAGCGTTTTAAATCATGAGTGGCATAGAGATCGCAGCATTTTTTGTCGTTGGTATGATGGTATTGAGCATTGTGTTCGGTACCTCCTCTTAAATTGTTTTTCATCCCAAATATAGTAAGTCCAAAAAGAACTTTCCTAAAGAAAATCTTTTTTTGGATTTACGATCCCTCGGAAGGATGATAAATAGTTATCCCAAATAAATATTTTAAGTAAACCGAAGGTTTTCAACAGAAAAGTATTCGGAAATTACTTATTGGGATAACTACAGAAGTAATTTTAGTGATGTCTTTTAAGACTATAGGTTGAACTTATGCTGTTCTATTTAGCAGTTGTTATTATTTTATCATTATTCCTGAGTGCCCTTACAACACCACTTTTTTATGAACTTCTGATTACGAACGTCGATAATTTTCCATGGCCATACTCACGGGTATTCGATCGCGTTGTGATGTTATGGCTCGCGGTTTTAATCTATAAGTTTAGAAAACAAATTAGTTTTTCTGAGATTACTAAAAGACTTAAATCTGTTCCATGGAAGAAACCGGTTTTCTTCGGAATACTTATTTCGCTTGGTATTTCAACCTTACTTTTACCATTTGTAGTTGCCTCTGGAGAACTTGAGTGGGCCATAAAAGATTTCTCATTTTATCTAAAAGCAGTTCCAAAAGTAGTGGCCGCTGCATTTTTGGTAGGAATTTTAGAAGAGGTTTTCTTTCGAGGTTTAATATTAAATACTCTAACAACAAAACTTTCAAAATTTTCTTCTGTAATCCTTGTCTCCTTTTTTTATGCAGGAGTTCATTTTATATCTCCTTCCAAAAGTTGGCTTTATCCAGGATACTCATGGAATATTGGTTTTTCCTATCTTTCTGAACTCTTTTCAATAATATTTATTCCTCAAAATCTGGCCCCTTTTTGTGGTCTATTACTTATTGGAATAACCCTTGGCACAACAGCAATTTTAACGTCGAATCTCTGGCTCTGTATCGGACTTCATGCCGGTTGGATTTTTGCTGCAAAGGGACTGCTTTATTTCACTAAAATTGCGCCTACACTAGATCAGTTTGTTAACGGACTTGCTAGAAGATATTTTGTCGTATCTTTGCCATTGGCATGGATTTCAATTGCCGTAATTTTTTCTATTGTATTAATTCTACGAAAACATTTTAAATCTGAACCAACAAAATGATATCTCAACTTCTTTTCGCCTCTTCTAACGCTGGGAAAATTACTGAGATAGAAGAAGCTTCTGCCGATTTTGAAGTTTCGATTCTATCCTTAAATAATGCCGAGCAGAATTTTGCTTGTAAAGCACCACAAGTTGAAGAGAACGGCAGTAGCTACAAGGACAATGCCTTAATTAAGGCAGAGGCATATTTTACTTGGGCAAAATTGCCAGTAATTTCAGATGATGCTGGTTTGGAAGTTGAGGGTTTAAATTGGCAGCCCGGACTTTACTCAGCACGGTATGCTGGACTACCTTCAGATAGTAGTAAGAACATTGAAAAACTACTAAATGAATTAAGAGATCCACAGAAATCTAGGCGTACCAGGTTAGTGTGCTCTCTAATTGCAAAAATCGATCAAGAAACATCTTTCTCTTCCGAAGATTATCTATGGTGTACAATTGCATTTGAACAGCGTGGAGGAGCTGGGTTTGGTTACGATTCTGTACTTATTCCAGAAGGGTTTGATAAGACTCTTTCTGAATTGAAGGATCTTGGAGTTCAGGTCGATACTCATAGATATAAAGCTGCTAAGAAATTATTTCTCGAGCTTCAGGCAAAAGGATTGATTTAATAAAGTATTTTTTTAATGAAGTTATTAAAAATAGCAATTTTTGGTGGTGGTAATATGGGCTTAGCATTTGCTAGAGCCATGTTAAAAGCTGCAATTGTAAAAAGGTCAGATCTTTTAGTCATTGATCGCTCAATATCTCGAAAGCCTTTTATTCTTAAAGAGCTTAAATGCTCAGTCAAAGAAAAAGCAGATAAGAGTATTGAAAATTATGATTTAGTTTTTTTGGCAGTTAAGCCACAAGATGCAAAGATTCTATTAGATAAGATATCTCCATTTATAAAGCCAAATCAGTTTATAATTTCTTTAATGACTGGAATTAAACTCGCTGATTTAAGTACGGAATTAAATGACCACAATAAGATTGTAAGGAGTATGCCAAATTTACCGGCTCATGTGCAAAAAGGCATTACCGTTTATAAGTCTTTTAAAAAACTCTCATTTAAACAAAAGAGTTTAGTAGAAAAAGTTTTGGGCTCAGCCGGAATAACTTTGGAAGTTAAAAATGAATCTTTAATCGATGCCGCTACTGCTGTGCCAGGTACAGGTCCAGGATATTTCTTCTATTTTCTTGAATATATGATTGCTGCCGCATGTAAATTAGGATTTTCAAAGGAGGAAGCTGAGCTTTTAATTAAGGAAACAATGCGAGGAACCTTAGAGCTTTGGCAACAAACTAATCTTTCTCCAGCGGAACTACGAAAAAAAGTTACATCAAAAGGCGGGACTACGAATGCGGCTATTCGTATTTTTGATAAATCCGGATTGGGCGATTTAATAATCAAAGGTATGTTGGCTGCCGACAGTCGGGCAAGGGAACTTTCTGATTTAAACTCTAAGTCCTAATCTACTTCATCAAGTTTTAATTGTCTTCTAGCTTCGTACAGAGCAATTGAAACTGCATTACTTAAATTTAAGCTTCGAACACCGCAGCATTGAATTGGGATTTTTAAAACTTGTTCAGGGTATTTTTCTAAAAGCTCTTTGCCAAGTCCCTTAACTTCGCCGCCAAAGATGAGGGCATCCTTTTCATGAAAATCAGCTTTGTAATAAATCTTTGTGCCGAACTTTGAGAAAAGCCAAAATTTGTGCGGCTTAACTTTATCAATATAAGTTTCAAGATCCTGATGATGATGTAGTTCAACAAATGGCCAATAATCCAGACCTGCTCTTCTTACTGTCTTATCTGAGATCTCAAATGCGGCCTTACCCACAATATGTAAAGGGGTTTTGCAAGCTGCTGCCGTTCGAGCTATTGAGCCAGTATTTTGAGGTATTTGTGGTTCAACTAATACTATATCCAATGGGGTCACTATTGTTAGTTAACTCTATTTTTTATAAAACATAGTGATGTATTAGTAAACTTTCTAGGAATTATGCTTAACGCAACTATAGTAAAACGAATTGATATTGCAAAGGGTTTAGCCATTTTCTGTGTCAAACCAGATGAAGGTTTAGCTGGCTTTATCCCAGGTCAATATGCCACTTTGGGTCTTTTTGGGACAGCTCCGAGACCTGAACATTTTCCAGTTGAAAAAACTTCTCCAACGCCAGATAAAATTGTTAAACGTCCATACTCAATTGCCTCCTCGGCACATAATAAAGAATATATTGAGTTTTACATAGCAATTTTACCCGAAGGTGAGCTAACAAGCCGGCTTGAGCTTGTAAAAGAAAACGATCGAGTTTTCATGGCTCCAAAGATGAAAGGAACTTTTACTTTGGAACATGTACCTGAGAAAACAAATTTGATCATGATCTCAACTGGTACTGGGATTGCCCCATATCTGAGCATGTTAAGAACCCCAGGTATTTTGGACAACTATAATCGAATCTCTCTAATTCAAGGTGTACGATATCAAACAGATCTAGCTTACAAAGATGAATTAAAAACGATTTCAAATAAGTATGGCCTAACTTATGAAACAATTGTTAGTAGACCTGAGTCAAACTGGAACGGTCAAAAAGGATACGTTCAAGATCTAATTAAAAAAGAGGTTGTAAAAGCAGATCCTTCTCAAGATCATGTCCTTCTTTGTGGTAACCCAGCCATGATTAAAGATGTATCAGATCTATTGGAAACACTAGGATTCAAAGAGCATTCCAAAAAATCTCCTGGCAATATTCATATTGAGAAATACTGGTAAGCCTAATTTGAATATTCTATGTCACTTTCAGGGCTTGAAATGCAAAGGGTATTACTACTTTTAGAAGCCGCAACGTACCCAATTTTCTTAGCTTCAATCCCAAATGATTTAGAAATTGCAATTATTGAAGCCGCCACACTTTCAGCACAATAAATCTCCATCCTATGTCCCATATTAAAGACGGAGTACATTTCCTTCCAAGGAACATTCAAAGACTGTTTTATTAATTGGAAAACCGCAGGGCAGGGGAAAAGATCGTTTTTTACATATCGAACATTTTTTCCGAATCTCAATGCTTTAGTTTGACCTCCACCTGTGCAGTGAATAATGCCGTGAATTAATTCTCGAGACTCAGTATCTAATATTTTTTTTATCACAGGTGCATAAGTTCGAGTTGGAGAAAGAAGAGCTTTGGCAATAGATATGCCAGATAAGTTTGCTATGGGTTCTAAGAGAGAGTATTTGCCACAATAACTACTCTCTTTAGGAATATTTGGATCTAAAATTTCTGGATATTTTTGAGCATATTTTTGGTTTATCAATGCATGTCTGGCTAAGGTAAGGCCATTACTTCCAATGCTTGAGTTGTTTTCAGTTTCATAAGTTGCTTTTCCAGTACTTGAAAGTCCAATGATGATATCTCCAGCCTTGATCGAATCAGTTGAAATAATATTTGATTTTTTAATTCGTCCATATAATGTTGAATCAACAATGCAAGTCCTAACCAAGTCTCCAACATCTGCAGTTTCACCCCCACACAATGATATTGAAATCCCTTGAGATTTAAGATTTGAGATTAGATCTTTATATCCATTTATAATGGCGGAGATTGCTTCATCTGGAATAAGTGCTTTATTCCGTCCAATTGTATTTGAAAGAATCAGTGTTTCGGGAATACCTGCACAAATAACATCATCAAGATTCATTACCAGTGAATCAAAAGCCAGACTTCTAAACCAAGTAGGATCGTTTGTTTCTCTGTATGCAAGGTAGGCAACTATGGATTTTGTTCCTGCTCCATCGGCATGTAAAAAGGATTGATAGTTTGGATCATCACAAACATCATCACAGAATTCTATGAAATGAGAGGGAGTTTTTGCGCCTACTGCTTTGAGCACTCCTGCTTTAGAAGAAGAGGCACCCAGCCTATTATAGAGACTTGACTCAGTATCCTCGCCCATCCTAGTTTTTTAGGCTTTTGATATAGGCATAGACATTATCAATGTCTTGATCAGTGAGTCCAGCTTGCATTGGCATAAGTGGGCTTAATCCGACAGAGGCACCGCCTTTTTTAAGAAGTTCTTTAAATTTAGCCTCATCTGTAGCGAATTTGAATGGACCGGTCTTTAAATTTCTAGGTTTTTGATCGGCTGGAAAAGCTGCTGCAATGGCACCATCCCCAGCTCCTGTAGCCCCGTGACAGCTAGCACATAGAGTCTCAAATTTTTCTTTGCCTTTTACTGCATCTGAAGCAAAAAGCATCGTAGGTAAAAATGAGAAAATACTAAGAATAAATACTAATTTTTTCATAATATGATTTTTTCAAAAACAAAGTTGGAATCGTTTTATTATACTTCTGCGTTTAGAGTATATGCAAGTCTGCTAAATACGCATTTTCTTGGAAAATCATCTTATTTTAGCTATAATGTCCGTGTTGTTTTAATTAATCATGCTGAAAATTATGGATCCGATAACTAAAATTCGAGAAAAGAGTCGTGAAGAATGGATAAAGCTTGTCGCTGGATATCTTGATGAAATTCGAATTTGGATTGAAGACAACGGTGTGACTGCTTCGGTTATAGCGCTTGTTTTTGGAATGATATTTATACTTTTCTTTAAGTTAATTGTTTTTCTTGTTGTTGTTGCTGGACTAATCTCCTTTTTTGTTTGGAGCGTTGCAATTCCAGAAGCTGAGAAAAAGCAAGAGAGTTCACCTAAAAATGGTCCAAATGATTCTGATGGGAAACATAGCCTCTAAGGTATTTTGATTGTCCAAAAAAAATCCTGATTCTAAAAAAAGACTCGATCAATTATTGATTGAGAGAGGACTTGCTCTCGATTTAGATAAAGCTTGTAAAATGATAATGGCCGGAGAGGTGTTAGTCGATGAGTCCCGTGATCAAAAGCCTGGAACTTTAGTTTCCGAAAAATCAAGTATTCGCCTTATTGAGAAAGGTCAATTTGTGAGTAGAGGCGGCGATAAACTTCAAGCTGCCATTGATTATTTCGTCATTAATATTTTGGGACAAGTTGCAATTGATATTGGTTCTTCAACTGGCGGATTTACAGATTGTCTTTTAAAAAATGGAGTTTCAAAAGTATATGCTCTTGATGTGGGTAAGAATGAACTTGATTGGTCACTAAGAAATGACAAAAGAGTCGTGGCACTAGATGGTGTGAATGCTAGAGAGCTAGATCAGTTTCCGAAAATTACTTTTAATCCCGTGCCAACATTTGCTACAATCGATGTAAGCTTTATTTCTCTTACTTTAGTGTTGCCACCATTGTTAAAATTATTATCTAAAGGCTCGCAAGTCTTAGCTTTAATTAAACCTCAATTTGAATTGCCAAAAGAAGATATTTTAGATGGTGGCGTTGTAAAAGATCCCGAGCTTCATAAAAAAGTTTGTAAAACAATTTCTGATTTTTCTATTGAGATTGGATTTTCTGTAAAAGGAATTTTCGAGAGTCCAGTACGAGGTGCTAGAAAAGGGAATCAAGAATTCTTTATTTGGCTTTGCCTTGGCTAAGCCAAGCTAATCGATCTAAATTCGTATCGCTAACTATCCGGATTCTCTGATATATTCTATTCATCCTATAGCGATTACGCATTTATGACGATTATCTAGCTAAAGGGTGAAAATTAACTATGGAAGAAGAGTCAACAGTTGGTTCCCCGTTCATAGCAGTAGCAGAGGAGCTGGATTATGCTGGATTATGCTGGTATCCGGAGATAGGAGATGAAGTGTCGAGTCGTGAAGACTTGGGACACATTTCAATTCTTGTTGATCCGAATGGCATGTCTACCAAAGAATTAAGAGAGACTTATCTTTGGTTGCCAACAGTCGAGCAACTTGTATGGCAGATCGAAGCGAGGCAGGGAATTTTATTCCATGCAGGTCTGGAGATGACAAAAGGTGCCTTAAATTATAAAACTGTAATTCAGGCGCAACTTGGTGTAATCGAAAGTTTAGGAAACTCACTTCGAAGTTCTGTTGGTATTGCCTTGAAGGAACTTATCACAATTGAAAGAAGCAAGGTGCTTCATTAGTCTTCTAGATCTGAGAGTTCGGATTCTGTGGGATTAGATAGCTTTTTCCTCTTAAAAAACAAGAGGTAGATAACTACGGCTGCTGGAAATGCTAATAAAATTAGCCATAATTTAGCCTCATCCATCCATTTTACTAGGCTATTGTATTGCTCAGAAAAAGTATATCCCAACCAAATCATTAAAGGAACGCTGATAAGTGCCGCCATGGCATCAGCAAGAATAAACCTTGACCAGCGCATTTTTACTGCACCACAGACAAGAAAAGTTGCAGTTCTAAGATAAAATAAATGACGCGCAATAAAGATCATCCAAAGACTTCTCTTCTCAAGTTTAAGCCTGAGGTGCTTAACTCGATGTGGCCCCATTCTGTTTTTAAACCAAGGTTTTTCAAAAAGAGATGGGCCAAGTTTTCTGCCGATAGCAAAAATGATAATGTCGCCAAGTAGAACACCCGTGTAACAAACCGCAAATGTTGTCCAGGGATCTATAGTACCACTTTGAGAAAGAACTCCACCTACAATAAGTGGTATGTCTTCAGGCATTGGAAAACCGACTGCTCCCAACAGAAGTAGAGAGAATAAAACAAGGTAAACTAGAATTGGATTATGTAAGTCGAATAACCACTGCTCCATCTAGTGCTTTGCAAAATAAATTAAATTATACAAAATTACTTTATTGATCGTTAAATTATCAATCAGACAAGTAATAATGAGACAAAAATTAAGCTGAGGCAATGATGATTCCAGATGTTTATTTTATCTTCACAAGTACATTTTGCTTAATTACGATCCCTTGTTGTTCACTCAGAGAATCTCTGGCATAAAATTTATTTCCTTCACCAGATCGCATTAATGTATATGGAAACATTATGTTGCGATTTGTGTCTCTTTCAGATTCACAATTGTTTGTCCTGATGCAACTGGCAGTATCAGAGAAAGTATCTGAATCGATTACTTCTCCATTTTGCAATTCTACAGAATTTTTTAAACCTAAGGCATGACCAATCTCATGGGCTATAACCGAGGCCATTTGTAATGTTTCATCGTCATATTCCTGAAATTGATCTGGATTGTCATCACGATCTTTATCAAATTCACCATCAATGCCAGCTAGTTTCTTAATGCTAAAAGCAATACCACTTCTGGGAGAAGGAATTGCTGGAGTCGGAATGAATCCGCTTTGAGCATATTGGCTATTTGGAAAATGTAATTTTTCAACATCAACAGCAAATAAAAGATTTATAGCCGTGGTGTAAGAATTACTTATCTGTTCATACAATTGGTTATGATCTGCATCGTTAGGATTAGGAAGTTGAGATGGAAAGTCTGGTCGTTCAATTACATTAATAGCAAGCTCAATATCTTGTGAGCTATACATATCTTGGACTTTGCCAAGTGCAGATTTAATTGAGTTTTTATTATTAGGATCATCTGCCAGAGCACCTGATAATATTGCATTTATATTGACTGTTGCCGAATTGTTGAAATTTCCAGAATCTTCTTTAGTTACGTAACTAAGCCGAACACTACTAAAAGGAGCAAAGTTTTGATTCTTCTTTTTTACTGAGACTTTAACTATATAATTGCCACCAATTAGTTTACCAAAAGTTGTAGGGGAGGCTGGATAATTAGTACTGATTGGAGATCGATTATAAAATTCTTGACCGGTAAAAGTTGCAATGGATCCAGAGGTGCTAATCTTAACTCCATTTGGATTGGAGATGTCTTGAAAAGCAATAATTAGATTATCATCGCAGAAGGCAGTAAATGAAACAGCAGAGCTTTCAGCTGAAATCCCCACAACAAAAGTTGCTGTGCCAGTGTCATCTGCAGTGACACTCAAGGATTTTATGTTAAAAGAGTTGACCTCAGCATTTCCTTCAGAAAGATCGCTATCACTGCCTGAGCAACCTATTAAGGTGATAACCAGTAATAATAGGAATGCTCGAATAGTAGAAAGGATAAACATCAAAGGTACCGCCGATATGAAATGAGTAAGATTGAACTTTAGTTACAGCGTTTTAATAAGTCAAAAATATTTCATTTGATTGCACTAGATTGGTGCCAGCCACCTATATACAGAGTAAAATCCTCTATTAATCCGAATGTTTAAACTATTTACCTGTTCTAGCTTCTATTGCTTTGGTTTATTTTTGATGGTGCCAGCCACCTTGGAATGCCTGATTGAATATTTATGGTGCCAGCCACCTTGTAGTGCACGCCACCTTGTAGTGCCCGATAGTCCAAATTCTTAATTGATTCAAGATATTACGAACACCTGAGATTGAAGGTTTGTTGAAACTTACTTTTTACTTTTACTTTGAAGGGAGGTGTCGATTAGTTCAGTTAATAATGTAATTGCAGCCTTTTGACGATCGGAAAGTTCCGTGTCGTTTAAATCAACACATATCTTATCAGCATAAATTACACCAATACAGTTTTCAGCTAAGCCAACAGGTATTGCAACGATTGGCCAGCCATTTGAAAGTATCGAGTCACCTTGAAAAACGGGTCTTGATTCTCTTACAGCTTTTGCATCTGGAGCAAATCTGTCGGAGCCTTCATCTACATCACGGTTAATTGTTTTAGGATCAAGTTGAGATTGGCCAATAATAGTTCTTCCAAGAAGTTTTTTTGTTTGTTTATTTAATAACAAAAGTAAGACACGATCAAATTTTAAACCCCATGCTAATGTTTCCATCACAGTAGTAATAACTTCAGCTGAAGGAGTCTTTTCAAGGACAGAAGTTCTAACTTCTTCAATAAAACTACTTAATTTATCTTCTGGACCAGCTTCAATTTTTTGACTTTTAGCAAGAGCACCAATTGCATAATTATCAATAAATTCTGGTAGTGGTGGCACATCTAAATTAAGTGCTTCGCAGTATGTTATAAATTGTTCTTTAAGATCTCCTAGAGTTTTTCTAAGTTTCTGTGAATCAATACCTAAGGCCTGAGCTTCTTCAAGGGCAGTATCAAGGGCAGTCGTCGAGCCTTGAAGCAAGATTGCGCTCGAAATATTTTGTGCCACATTAATTGAGTTGACAATTCTTTTGATACTCTCAGTTGATTTCTGAGCTAATTCGGGATTTGCGCAGGCATAAATAACACTCTTGTAAATTGGTGGGATATCTAAAGACTTGATAACTTCCAAAGCTAATCCCGAGCAATCCAGACCGGTGATTTCACGCAGGCAAGAATCTAGTTTCATACTGCGAAGCTCGGCCCTCTTAACCGCAGTATCATAGATTCTTGGGAAATAGTGAGCTAATGAAAGAATACCTAGTTCCGAGAACATTCCTAAAAGGTAGCCGAGTTCATTTTCTTTATCTTCATTTGGATTGAGAATTGGAACAATAGAGCTTGTTAGTAGTGATGTACAAATTGTTTTTGAGATGCATTTATTAAACTGGGCATCTTTTGTGCCATTTGCAAAGACTTTTAGAATCGCAATTCCAGAGAAAATTTCAGCCAGTGGTTCCATGCCTATTTGAATAACGGCCTGTGTCACCGTCATAATTGGTCTTGCCCGTTGATAGAAGGCACTATTAACAATATGCAAAAGCTTAGTGGCTAATGTCGGTTCTTTTAAAATTATTTCTGCTATTTGACTTGAGGTAGTATTTGGATTTGAAGCCAAAGCTCTAAATTTTGTAACAGCATGTGCATTTGCTGGTATGGAACCATCTGAATTCAAAGCTTTTCGTAATTGTACTAGTAACTTCTCCGCAGTGGGATTTGCGGCAATACCTGATTTTTTAGATTTCTTACCATCAGTTTGTTCCTGATGGGGTTCTAAGTTACTTTCGTCCATTTCTACCCACGGCTGGCAACCATAAATGCTCAATACTAAAATGCCAGCAATTCCTACTCACTCGATTTTGTTGGATAAACTGCTGAGATGCTAAGTAAACCCAAAAACTCTATATCTCTATATAAAGATCTCGGCGAATAGGCATAAAACTTAACAATATGTCGCAGTAAAGTTAAGTAACAATATAGGGTAACTAGGTTGCCTAAGAAGGAGCAAAACCCTTTCTCATAGTATTCTCTGTAATTGTTCTAGGTTCCATGAACTGAACTAAGTAATCTGGACCACCAGCTTTGGAGCCTACTCCTGACATTTTGAATCCTCCAAAAGGTTGACGATAAACAAGTGCACCAGTTTGTTTTCTGTTAATATATAGATTGCCAACTCTAAATTCCAAGCGTGCACGGTTGAGGTTAGCTGGGCTTCTGCTAAAGACGGCTCCAGTAAGAGCATAAGCTGAGTTGTTGGCAAGTTGTAAAGCCTCGCCGAAATCTTTTGCTCTGCAGCAAGCAAGCACAGGACCAAAGAGTTCTTCTTGCCAGAGCCAATGCGATGCTGGCACATCTCTAAAAATTGTAGCAGGTACGAAGTTGCCTACAGCTGGAACTTCACCTTTAAAGGCAAGTTTTAATTCCGAAGATGCTCGATTAATTTGATCGAGTAGTCGTTTTTGAGAAGCAATATCAATTACAGGAGGTAGGAAAGTAGATGCTTCTTTTGCTGGACCACAGATTAGATCCGAAGCAGCATGGCAAAGTCTTTCTATGAAAGTCTCATAGATATTACCTATTATAATGGCTCGTGAGCAGGCCGAGCATTTTTGGCCTGCATATCCGAAGGCAGCAAAGAGAACTCCTTTGATAGCCTCATCTAGATCCGCATCTTCATCAATAATGGTGGCATTTTTGCCACCCATTTCCGCAACAACTTTTTTTACATTTCTTTGTCCCGGTTCAATAGTCGCAGCGGTCTTGATAATATCAAGGCCGACTTCTTGAGATCCAGTAAAACAGATAAAATCTACAACTGGACTTTTTACCATATGTGCTCCTACAACGGAGCCTCTGCCAGGAATTAAAGCAATTACATCTCCAGGTATTCCTGCTTCAAGAAAAATTCTAACAAGTCTATGAGCAATAATAGCAGTTTGTTCCGAGGGTTTCAGTGCAACTGCGTTGCCAGTGACTAAGCCAGCTACCACCATGCCGCAAGCAATTGCCAAAGGGAAATTCCAGGGTGAGATAACTACGCCAACGCCGCGAGGCTGATAAAAATAAAGATTTTCTTCCCCAGGAGTGTTTCCCATTTTTTGAGGGACTCCAAGTCTTAGCATCTCCTCAGCATAATATTCACAGAAATCGATAGCTTCAGCGGTATCTCCATCAGCTTCCTGCCAAGGTTTGCCAGACTCTCTTGTAATAAGAGCATTAAGTTCAGCTTTCTGATTGCGCATTATTTGGGCAGCACGTTTGATTATAAGAGCTCTTTTTTCAAAAGAAACTAAACGCCATTTTTCTGCACCACGGTTCAGAGTGCTTAATGCTTCTTCTGTAAGTTTTAAATCGGCATTATGAATAGTGCCTACAATAATTGTTGGATCAGAAGGGTCGGTAGAGTTAATTATTGTTGAAGTAGGAATTTCTCTGCCATCGATGATAGGTTTTGCAGAGAGTGCTGCGCGGTGAATTTGATCGTTAATTTTATCAAGAGCAGCTCTATAGATTGCTCGATTTGATTCAATAGTAAAATCTGTTAGTGGCTCATTTTTAAACATGTATAGTTCCTTTATAAAAATCCTTGAAAGTTATTCTTTAAATTGTGGCTCTTTCAGTAGATCTTCAATTTTATCATTTTCAAAAAAAGTGTGACGTAAAAAAGATTCATTAGAGGTATTTTCTAATAGTCGTCGAATCAAATATCCCATTCCAGGAAGCATTTCACCAAGAGGAACATATTGTCTGACTAGATAACCTTTAGCTATAAATGTTTTGCAAATAGGATCTGCCATACCAAAAAGCATTTGCAATTCAAAACGAGATTTTTTTAGTCCAGTTATAGCTGCGTAACTGCAAGCATATGAAAGGGATCTAATATTATGAGAAGCAAAAGCTGGTAAAACCAATTGATTATTATCAATCAAAAGTCTTGTTAATTTTTCGAAATTAGCATCCGAAGATTCTTTGTGTTTAAAAAGAGGGCAGGGCCAATTGTTTTGCTCACAATTAATTGTTTCATGATCCCAGTAAGCTCCCTTTACTAATCGAATAGCAATTGGGGACCCACGTCGAGCAGAAAAGAGGAGTAAATCTTCAATTGTTTTTTCAGCATTTATTGAATAGGCCTGCACCACGATTCCTGGAAGTGGAAAGTCGTAGAATTCTTCAGAGCCAAAAACTTTTTTAAATGTTTTATAAATTATCTCATTATTGCCTGAATCTTCTGCATCAACATATATCAAAGCTTTCACTTCTCTGGCTTTACGAGCGATAATCGAAAGTCGTTCAGATAGTACTGAAACACTTTTTTCTACATTTAAAGGTCCACATTGGCTATAAAGTGCCGTAAGTTTTACTGAGATACAGATAGGTGTGATCTCTCCTAAATGTCCTTTTACAATTTCTTTGGATTCTGGAAGGGCAGGGATTTTTTTACCAAAAATATCGAGTGCTTCAAGATATCGATCCAGATAGACCAAGGCTTCTTTCTCACTCAATGAATACTCACCCAATAGATCGGCAGTAAAGGCAATCTTTTGTCTTCGCAGATCTCTGAGAGCCGGGATAGCAGAAGCTGGGTCGCTGCCAGCTATAAATTGAGTAGCCATCTGACCAACTCCAATTTTTGTAATTGAAGAAGTAAGAGAAGCACGTGCCGAACCAGGCGCAGAAGTTACGGCCCATGTTGCTATTGGACCAAATGATTGTGCTGTATTTTCTAGGTATTCTTTTATATGAGTAGTGAGGGCTTCCGTAGTTTTTAATGAAGGCAGCACATCTACTAAACGAAAAAGATTAACTTTAAGATCTGGATTTTTCATAGACCACTCCATCATGGTGGCGGACCAGAACTGTTTATTAAGAATGGAAGGTTTATGTCTATTGATTTTAGAAAAAATTTCACGACCCAAAAGAATTGCACTTTTGTTGATGTTGGCAGCTAGCTCAATAGGCAGACTTTCGGATAATGGGGGATTCTCAATCATGGCTGTATTATTCATATTATATTTATCAATTATTCAAATGCCAATTTAACTAAAATTCTATTTGCCTCAATAACTTCTCCTGCTTTTACTGGAATCTCTTCGATGGTCGCGGGCAAAGGAGATTTTATAAGATGCTCCATTTTCATAGATTCGAGAACAATGATAGCTGAGCCCGCATCTACTTTTTGACCGATTTTTCCTTTTATTGAAACGATTTTACCAGGGAAAGGAGCTAAGAGTACATTTGAGTGTACATGTCCTTGGGTTGTTTTTAAACTAGGATAAGATTCGGCAATCTCAAATGTTCCAAAGTGGGTAGAAATAAATTTTCTTCCTTCCAAAAAGTAGATAGTGCAGCTGTGGCTTCTACCATCAAGATGAAAACTAAGTCCGAAATTTGCAGTAATATTTAATTGTGAAATATGATACCAAGTTTCCGCAATGTCATCCGTACTTCCAGATTTTAAATGAAAGGTATCTCGACCGCAGTTATAAAGTGAAAACTCTGTTACTGTCCCAGCGACTAAATACCGTGATTTTTGGAACGATTCCCTTTGTCTCCAACTATAATTACCACTCCAGGCATCATGAGATTCTGCATTTTCATTATATCTGTTTGCTAAACTAAAAAGAGCAGCAGCAAGTGCTCTTTTTCTTTTTTGATCTTCTATTGATGGAATTAATGTTTCAGCAAGATTTATATGAAAACACCCAGACTGAAATTCCCTAGATTCTAATAAAGTAAGTAAGTATGGAATGTTTGTCTTAACTCCGCAGATATGAAAATTCTTCAGTGCGGTCCTAGCCCTTTCGATTACTACTTCTCTGCTTGAACCTTTTACAATGACTTTTGCAATCAAAGAATCATAGTAGTGAGTAATAATATCACCAGTACCGAATCCTGTATCGACCCGAACGCCTGGCAATGTATTGAGTAGATCGGAATTAAAATTAAGGATCTTACCAGTCGAAGTAATAAATCCATCTTCGGGAGATTCAGCACAAACACGACACTCGATGGCAAAGCCAGAACTTTCAATTTTCAGCCCGCCAAGAATATTTGATATCTTTTCTCCGCTGGCAATCCTAATTTGGAGCTCAACTAAATCTAATCCCAAGATCTCTTCCGTGACTGGATGCTCTACCTGGAGTCGGCTATTAACTTCTAAAAAGTAATACTTACCTTCAGGTGCTAGTATAAATTCAACAGTTCCGGCTCCGATATACCCCGAATCTTTACAAAGCTTAACAGCAGAATCTAAGATCTCTTTTCTTGACTTAGGATCAATAAAGAGGGCTGGCGCCTCTTCAATTACTTTTTGATGTTTTCTTTGGGTTGTGCAGTCTCTATCTAAAAGATGCATTGCTTCGCCATGCTCATCGCCAAAGATTTGGACTTCGATATGTCGGCCATTCTCTATTAGTTTTTCAACGAAGAGGCGACCATCTTTAAAAAAGCTTTCAGCTTCTCTTTTTGCTCCTGCAATCCCATCTTTAAGCTCTGAAGAGTGATAGATTTTTCTCATGCCTCTTCCGCCGCCACCAGCCGCAGCTTTTAAAAGGATAGGAAAGCCACTCTCTTTAATAAAATTTTCAACTTGTTCTTCTGAATCGATTCCGGGAACGAGTGGAACTTTACATTTTTTTGCAAACTCCTTGGCTCTAACCTTATCTCCCATTAACTCAATAGTTTCTGGCTTGGGTCCAATAAATTTTATCTTATTTTTCTTTAAAGCTTTTGCGAATTCTGCATTCTCAGATAAAAAGCCATAACCTGGGTGCACAGCCTCAGCATTACTTTCTTTGCAGGCTTTGATGATTTTCTCAATATTTAAATAAGTATCTTTTGCTTCAGATCCAATAAGGGCAATTCGTTCATCAGCCATTCTCACATGCAGAGATTCGCAATCAGGATCAGAATAAACAGCGACAGATTTAATCCCGAGTTTTTTACAGGTTTTAATAATTCTACAAGCGATTTCACCGCGATTTGCAATCAGAATCTTAGATAACATATAAATAAATATTAATTGCTACATTCTAAAAATACCGTACTTAACCTCAGGCCATTCAGCATTAAGGCTAGCAGAAATTCCGAGGCCTAAAACTGTTCTGGTCTCTGCTGGATCTATGATTCCGTCATCCCATAGTCTGGCAGTTGAGTAGTAAGGACTTCCTTGCTCATTATAGTTACCTTCAATTTCAGAGCGATAGGCTTTCATCTCAGCCTCGGGCCATTTCTTGCCCTGAGCTGCCAGTGATTCTAACTTGACTTGGGTTAGGACAGAAGCAGCTTGTTCAGGACCCATTACTGAAATCCTAGAATTTGGCCACATAAATAACATCCTAGGCTGAAATGCTCTTCCAGCCATTCCGTAGTTACCAGCTCCGAAGGATCCTCCCATTACGACAGTAAATTTAGGTACAGTGGAGCAAGAAACAGCCGTAACCATTTTTGCACCATCTTTAGCAATGCCACCATGCTCATATTTTTTACCGACCATAAAACCAGCAATATTTTGAAAGAAAACAAGTGGAATGCGACGTTGATTACAGAGCTCAATAAAATGAACTGCTTTTAAGGAACTCTCAGAAAACAAAATTCCGTCATTGGCAATTATGCCAACAAGGTAGCCCTGGATATGAGCAAAAGCACAAATTATCGAGCTTCCGTAATGTTGCTTGAATTCATCAAGCTCACTTCCGTCTACAATGCGAGCTAATATTTCACGCATCGGAAAATTTTTCTTTCTCTCTGCTGGAATTAATCCGTAAATTTCCCTTGGATCAAAGAGCGGCTCTCTAACTGGAATTTGTGCAGCTCCATTTTTTTTATGAAATCCTAGATTGGCAACGGCTGCCCTACAAATTCGAATGGCATCGTAGTCATCCTCTGCCATGTAGTCAGCAACGCCACTGATTTTACTATGCACAGCAGCTCCGCCGAGTTCTTCAGCCGTAACCTCTTCTCCCGTTGCAGCTTTTACAAGAGGAGGACCACCAAGAAAAATAGTGCCTTGCTCTCTAACTATAATGGAAACATCACTCATGGCTGGCACGTATGCACCACCAGCAGTGCAGGATCCCATCACAACTGAAAGTTGTGGAATGCCACGAGAGCTCATTTGGGCCTGATTATAAAAAATACGGCCAAAATGATCTCTATCTGGAAAGACTTGATCTTGCAGAGGTAAAAAGGCACCTCCAGAATCTACTAAGTATATACAGGGTAGGTTATTTTCAAGGGCAATTTCTTGAGCCCTTAAATGCTTTTTAACAGTCATTGGAAAATATGTGCCACCTTTGACCGTAGCATCGTTTGCCACAATCATACATTCTCTGGAGCTGACTCTACCAATTCCAGTAATAATTCCAGATCCTGGACGAACACCTTCGTATACATCCAAGCCGGCAAGTGTTCCCATCTCTAAGAAAGGAGATCCGCGATCAAGAAGATTTTCTACTCTTTCTCGGGCTAATAATTTCCCACGCTCTTTGTGACGCTCAATGGATTTATCAGTAGTAGGAGCGATAGCACTGTCGTTATGTTGTCTCCAAGTCGAAAGAAGTTTTTGATAAGCTTCATGATTTGTCTTGAACTCGGAATCACTTTTATTAATTACTGAGCCTAGTTTCACAAATTGCCCCAAATCAGTAAAATTTTATTTAACTTAAAAAAACTCTCTCAAACTCTGCCATAACAAGCTCAGGATTGTATAGGGCTGAGTAACAGTCTTTTCCAAGAGTACCTTTCTTAAAATTAATGAACATATTTAAAAGCTCCTTAGGCGTTCTATAATAGTTGCCATACTGTCCCAAAGTCTCTATATGGTGCCGATCATGAGACCAAAACCAACTAAAGATTGGTTTTGATTTTAGAGAGAATTCACCCACTGCTAACCCGAAAGTTTCACCTTCTCTTCGACCATGGATCATGGCATCGCAGGTATTAATAAATTTAGTAACACGCAAGGCATCGTTAGTTTTTGGCAAAAATTTAATTCTAGGATGATTAAAAAAATTTACAGTATTGAGAAAGATAAAATAAAGATCTTCTCGTTTCTTTGCTGCATGAGCAACAACTTGCATGGTTGGTAAAATATTAAATTCCGTGTAGCCACCATGTCTTCCAAAAACTACCGCATCTGTGGGAATTCCAAGCTCTGCTCGTAAATCCTGATCTGATTCTGGCAGTGTTACCATCAAGGGGACTACCGGAACATCAAATAGTGCATATGTTCTAGCAAGCCATGGTGAGATTGCAGCATAGACACTGCCGTGTGGATCGTGAGCAGTAAAAACACAGTGAACGGCAGTTTTGCATGGCATGTTATCAAGCTCATCTGATTCTTTTAAACCGGAGACTTGCGTGTAGTAGCAATCAGCTTCTTTAGCGATCTTATAAAGCTCCTCTTTGGATTTGTATCTAATGACATCTTTAAACCTACTTTGGAAACGATCCACTGAAAATCCATCAACTCCTTCGGGAACCAGAATTAAAGACTTGTTGCCCAGAATTTTTTCATTGTAATCGGCAAAATTATAAGTAGAGGCCGATGTGCCGCGCTCATTGAATTGATAATCATTGAATATAACTACTTTGCCTGCCATAGCCTCAAAGTTAGCTAAAAGAATAGGGGCATGCCATAGATGAAACGCGCAATTGACCAAAGAAGGCACAGCTTTTTATGGAAGTATCTTTACCTGGCATCTTTTGTAGTGTGATATATGCTACTACGGTCTAAAAAATGAGTGCATATGGTTGGTGAAAATTTAGCATTAGGTTCCCAAGAATCAGTTCCACATGAAAATGGTGTCTCGAAAAAATACTTAGCAGCACTCACTCTTGGCGCGCTTGGAGTCGTTTTCGGTGATATTGGAACAAGTCCCCTTTATGCTCTCAGGGAGTGTTTTTTTGGTTCTCATTCAATCAGTTTAACTCCTCCTCATGTACTAGGAGTGCTTTCTTTGATTGTCTGGAGTTTGATAATTCTTATTTCAATCGATTATCTTCTTTTTATTTTAAGTGCTGATAATAAAGGAGAAGGAGGAGTTTTTGCTTTATTGGCATTAATCTCAAAGCAGAAGGGGAGAGCCTCGGCCGTTAGTATGAAGCTTATACTTTTTACTGGCATTGCTGGAGCCGCCCTTTTGTACGGTGATGGGATGATTACCCCTGCAATTTCAGTTTTGAGTGCCGTTGAAGGATTTGAGATCTTAGTTCCGGGGGTGCATGATTATATCTCATTAATTGCAATCGTTATTTTAAGCTCTTTATTTGCTGTGCAAAGCAGGGGAACGGCAAAAGTTGGAGCTGTTTTTGGTCCCATAATACTTTTATGGTTTGCTGCACTTGCCATCTTAGGGATTAAGGGAATTATTACTGAACCCTCAGTTCTTAAAGCTTTAAATCCAATCTATGGCTTAGAATTTTTGATTGAGACAAAGTTGCAATCTATATGGATTTTAGGCTCTGTATTTCTAGTTGTTACTGGAGGCGAGGCTCTGTACGCCGACATGGGACATTTTGGAAAGCTTCCAATTAGGATCGGATGGTTTTCAGTTGTTCTACCAGCTTTAATTTTGAACTACCTTGGTCAAGGTGCTTTGCTTTTAGGGGATCCATCAAAAATTATAGGAGAGAATCCTTTTTTTAGTTTAAGCCCTTCGTGGGCCTTATTACCAATGGTAATTTTAGCAACAATGGCAACAGTGATTGCTTCACAAGCTTTGATTGCAGGTGCTTTCTCTTTGACTCGTCAAGCAGTGCAATTAGGTTATTTGCCTCGCATGGAGATTCGTCATACATCTTCAGATGAAATCGGTCAGATCTACGTACCCGTAGTGAATTGGCTCTTATTGCTTGCAAATATTTGGCTTGTCTTAACTTTCAAATCATCTGGAAACTTGGCAGCTGCATATGGATTTGCTGTTTCCACAAGCATGGTCATTACAACAATTCTTATGTATTTCGTCGCCAGGGATGTATGGCGTTGGAGAATGTTTATCCCAACGATAGGTTGGATAGGAATATTTTTAATTAAGATCGGATTTTTTAGCGCAGCAGTTATTAAAATACCTTATGGTGGCTGGTTTCCTCTTGTAGTTGGTTCAGGAATCATGATTTTAATGACAACTTGGTGGCGAGGAAGACAGATTGTTGCTGAAAGATTACGAAGTCGCTCCTCTCCGCTTTTGGAATTCATTGCTAGTATCAAAGCAAAACCTCCCTTACGTGTTCCTGGAATATCGATATTTTTAGCTCGCAGTTCCGAAGGTACTCCAACCGCGCTTATTCATAATCTAACACACAATAAAGTTCTTCATGAGAAGGTAGTCATTTTAACTATTGATACAGAAGATGAACCTACAGTGCCTATTCAAGACAGGCTCAAAATTGAAAATTTAGATTTTGGAATTTATCGAGCAGTTGCTAGGTATGGTTTCATGGAAACTCCCCATGTACCTCGTCTGATGCTTCTTTGCCAGGATCAAGGCCTCAAGGTTGATCCTAGTGAGGCTACATTTTTCTTAGGTAGAGAAACTTTAATACCAACACATCGAGAAGGTATGGCACTTTGGAGAGAGGGATTATTTGCCTTTATGGCAAGAAACGCTCAACGAGCAATGAACTTTTTTAAAATCCCAGCAGATCGAGTTGTCGAAATCGGAGTGCAGGTGGAGCTTTAGACTCGTATGTCCTCTTGATCTTTGTTGAGCTGTGCGATTAATTTTGACTATTTCTTACCTAATAGATCTCTAATCTGTGTAAGAAGTTGTACTTCTTCAGTCGGTGTAACTGGAACAGTGGGGGCAGCGGCTTCTTTTCGTTTCAAAGAATTCATTGCCTTAACCATCATAAAGATTGCAAAAGCAACAATTGTAAAATCAATTACGGTTTGAAGAAAGGTACCATAATTAAGAGTTACTGCAGCAGCAGTTCCTTCAGCTTCTTTTAGTATTATTTTAAGTCCGCTAAAATTTACTCCACCAAGAATTACCCCAAGTGGTGGCATAATAACATCTCCAACAACTGAGGAAACGATCTTTCCAAAAGCAGCACCGATAATTATTCCAACGGCCATATCAACAACGTTACCTTTTACTGCAAATTCTTTGAATTCTTTCACGATGCTCATGCTTGAAATATCCTGATTAAAAAAGATTATATGAGTTTGATAACACTAAAATTTAAAAACTATTGGATTAATTTAGGGCAACTTTGAATATTTTCCTACTCTTTTTTCTCGCAACAACTTTCCGGCGCGCTAAGAGCGGCACAGACTAGTGTCAAAACAAGATATTGCCAGTTGGCAATGACATTAGGACTCATAAGAATTGTTTGTCCCATAGTGAGAAGAAACATAAGAAGTGCAGTTAGTCCCCAGACCTTGCGAGGTTCTTTCCCGGATAGAATAAGCAATGCTAGAATCGGTTCAGCTACGATGATAAGCCAACCAAGAAAAACATTTAGCATGTGTGGTGACCAAGTTTTATCAAACTCAGAAGTGATATGTCCTATAAAGGCATCTGGTCCCATCCCGAACCATTTAACAAGACCAGCGTAGAGCAGCCACAAACCGAAAAATAATCGCATACCGCATAAAAAGAATTTACGAGCATCGCTATTGCAGCATTCCATTGGCGTCACCTTAGTTGATAAAGTTTTCTTGTTAGACTTTACCTTGTTTTCGAAATTCCTTAAATAGAGATTTAAACTGCTATGGGACTTTTAAAGAAGTAGAAACTGAATAAATATTTTTTTTACATTTATACCAACTACAAAAGTAGAGAGTGATCTAGTTTTATCCTAAGTCCAAAAAGAACTTTTCTAAAGAAAATCTTTTTTTGGACTTACGATCTCCCGGAGGGATGATAACTAGTTATCCCAACTAAATGTATTAAGTAAACCGTAGGTTTTCAAAAGAGTAGTATTCGGAAATTACTTATTGGGATAACTATG
>JAWXBT010000139.1:0-3740 GCA_034440315.1 bacterium | reverse complement strand
CAAAACATGACGAGCATGCAAAACATGACGAGCATGCAGCTGTTCACGGAGAGCATTCCGTCGCTTCAAATCCTAATGAAGAATTATTATTTTTAATAAAACTTAGTGATCAAGCCATTGCTGCTAAAGAAAAGGCGCTGAAGCTTAAGGTAACTAGCTCTGCAAATATCACTTATAACGTGCCCATTCCTACAGCAAAAATAGAGCGTTCAGAATATCGAGTTCCAGTTGATGTATTGCCAATGCCTGGTAAGTTTGAAATTCAGGCAATTTTTGGAGGAACACTAAAGGGACGCACGATAAGTGGAAAAAGTAATGTTTTAAATTATACCTATGAAGGAAAACATGAAGTTCTAGATGTTGAAGTTATTAAAACAAAGAAAAAAAATAAAATTGTTGAAGTGCCTGAAAATACCTCACCAATTGTTTGGATAGGATTGTTGACTTTCATAATTGCCATTGTTGGTTATCGCGCATTTACCAAACTTAAAACCTCACTTTCCGCGGTTGTCGTTACTCAAGAGACCTACGTACCCCCAGATGCCGCTATTAAGGCCATAAGTGAGATTAAAAATAAAGCTTCTCTGTCAGAAGTTAGTCTTGAGGATGGTGCATATAGTCCAAAGAAGCTTGATGAAATTTTATCTGCTTCTGCAATTACTGAAGCAGATTTTCAAAGTTTAGAAGAGTTGGCAATTTCAGAAATTCCCACTAAAATTGAGTCTCCTGTCAGTGAAGCCCCATCAATTCAAATAGATAATCCGGATCTGAATGCTTCGCCAGAAGCAGCGCTCAAAATAGATGTTGATACTCCAAAAACATCCTCTGAAGAGGTATCAAATATTACCCAGACTGAATCCATAGCAGTCGAGGGAACTCCAGCTCAAGTATTAACTCCAGCCCAAGTTTCTGAGAGTGTTGATAGTGAAGTGGATGAGGAGACAAAGAAGCTTCTTGAACAACTCAGTCAAAATATTGGAACCGACAAGGAGTAATATTATGGATTATATTCTTGTTGCTGTTATTGCCTTTATCGAAGCCGCATTAGTAGTTGGAGTCTTATTTTATCTTTCATCTCAGAGGAAAAGTTTTGCTCTTAAATCTGTTGAGGCACTAAAAAATCAACTTGATGAACGAGGGAAGTTATATTCTGAAATGGAATCCCAGCTTGCAGGAATGGCAAAAATTGAAGTCTTGGCATTTGGTATCAAACAATTAAGAATTCTACAGGAGCAGTTAAAATCAGAACAAGGTCGATTTACAATTACCCAAACTGAACTTGAAACAGTAGAGAGTCGACTAAGAGAACTTGAAGAAATTGAAAGAGAATTGGAAGCAAGTAACCTCGAGATTCAAGAAGAGCTAAATACCCTGCGTCAAAGAGAAGGAGAGCTTAGGAGTAAAAACGATCAGCTGAAAAATGAAATTAATAGTTCAATGAAGCATATCGAAGAATTGCTCGGCGAGATTGAGCTTTCTTCACAGGTGCTTGAACAAGTGAAACTTCTCAAAACACAACTTCTTGCCACTGAGGATAAGATTGAAAAGCTTTTAGTTCAAATTGAGGAAATGAACGTACAGTATCTTGAATTGAAAAAGCGTTATGATGCTCTTGATATTGAGTACGCACAGCTTTATGAAAAATTCTCTGACATTGAAAATCAAGCTAAGGCAAAGGCCTAATTCTTTAACTATCCTAAAGCATCTCTTGAGGATCGACATCAAATATTAATTTAATATTGCGATCTCTTAATTCGATACGCATTAAACTTTGCAGAACCAAGTTGATGGCAGAAGGACTCTCGCTTTTGATTAACAAGTGCCATCTCCAAAGACTTTTTAGTTTTTGAAGAGGTGCAGGAGCAGGCCCTAAAACGGTTACTTTCATTTGACGTTCATTAATTAGCCTAAGAGCTAACACTTTTAATCCTGCAAGAAAGGATTGAGGTAATTCTTCATTTTCGGAACTAGCAATGATTCTTAATAATCTAGAAAATGGTGGATAGCCCAACTGCTGTCGGTGTCCAAGTTCAATTTTAGCTAATCCTACATAATCTCGATCAACTGTTTTTACTATGCTCGGATGCTCAGGCATTCTGGTTTGCAAGATAACTTTACCAGGTCTATCGCCGCGTCCGGCTCGTCCAGCAACTTGGGTTAAAAGCTGAAAAGCCCTCTCCGTAGCTCTAAAATCAGGCATGTGTATTCCAACATCACAGTCAATTACACCAACTACTGTTACGTTTGGCAGATCATGACCCTTCGCAATCATCTGAGTTCCAACTAATATTCCAGTTTTACCACTCCTGACGCGATCTAAAATAACTTTGTATGAATCGATATTACTAACAGTATCTCTATCAAGTCGATCAACAATAACATCAGGAAAAAGATCTCTGACTTCCTCGAATATCTTCTCAGTACCACCACCTCTTTTAATTAATGCCCCTGGCTTTTCTTGATCTGGACAAACGGAACAAAATTCAAATGGTGCAACATGAATTCCGCAGTAGTGACAAACAAGAGAATTTTTAAAGTTATGATATGTTAGGGTCACACTACAATTTGGGCACTGAACGGTTTCGCCACACTTGTCGCACTGAAGAAAGCTAGCAAATCCACGCCGATTATAAAGCAAGAAAACTTGTTCTCTCTTTACAACGGCATCTTCAATTGTCTTAAGTAACATTGGCGATATATTTTGCGATGCCATTTCCCAAGGCTTTAGCTGTCGAAGATCTACCACCTCAATTTTCAGTCCTGAATTAATTGCAAATTGTGAGTTCAGAGTAGATAAAGTAAATTTACTTGATCTAGCTTTATAGTAACTCTCTAAGGAGGGAGTTGCCGAACCGAGGACAACTGGGCAACATTTCAATTGGCCCATTAAAATTGCCATGTCCCTTGCGTTATATCTAAGGCCTTCAGATTGTTTGTATGAAGAATCATGCTCTTCATCCACAATTATTAATCCAATATTTTCGATTGGAGCAAAAATTGCAGATCGTGCGCCAATTGCAATTTTGCAGCGTTGATCTAGGAGTGCTTTCCAGGAATCCCATCTAATTCTTTTATTTAATCCACTATGCAGAGACGCAATATTATTACCAAGTCGGGCTTTGAATCTATCGATTAACTGAGGAGTTAATGCGATCTCAGGTACAACAATAATAACACCTTTTCCCTTTGCTAAAGCCTTGGCCGCGGCTTCGATGTAGACCTCAGTTTTACCACTACCGGTCACACCATGTAATAAAACAGTTTTAAAAATTCCCATCTCTTGGGCTTGATTTATTATATTTAGAGCAGTTTCTTGCTCGGGATTTAAACTAACTTCTCTTGCTGCCCAACTAGGACTGTTCTCCGATGAGACATAACTGTCACTTTGAACTTTTATATCAATTTCTATCGCTCCTAGCTCAGTTAATTTTTTTATAGCTGGGTTGCAATTTTTATGACTTCGTGAAATTTCAATGAGGCTTAAATTTCCACCAGCCTTTTTTATGTCAGCAAATATTTCTCGAGCTTTATTTCCTTTTAATAAAGCAGTATCGATCTCTTTAATAATGCGTGCACTTTTTACAGATTTTTCGGGAACTGTAGGTGGAATAGCAACGTCAATTACATTTGAAAGCGGAGAGCCGTAGTATTCAGAAACTTTCTTAAAAAAATCTAATTGAGAAGGGGCGAAGCAAAGTTCATAAAAGGAAGGATCGATTGATTTTATTTTATCTTTTTTG
>JAWXBT010000138.1:0-4690 GCA_034440315.1 bacterium | reverse complement strand
TTTCAATATAGATATACTGACTTTGATTAAATTTTATTGTCTCATGTGCAATATCTGCTTCAGTATCTCGTCCTTCAGGCGCGCCGTTAAAACTATTGCCACGTAAAAGAATATAAGAACAACGCTCGCAGTGAAAAGCGTCTCCATAACCTTGCGTAGTTTGATTTTTTATATTGATACCGATTAAATAAAAATAATCAGTACCGGCCATGTTAATATCACGAGTAAAAAATACCGTGCCGTATCCATCAAGGGCTTGAAGTATTATTGGAGCTGTGATGCTGCCCTTTCTATTCTCCCAATAGTTGGGAAGTTCCTCCGTGCCATATAATCCCGGTAGTAAATTAATTCTGTAACCACTTGTGAGTGTTTGATTCTCTGGAATGGCATTCCAAATTGCAGTTACTGTGCGTTTTGGGTTATTACGATTTAATCCGGAAGCAGCATCATTGCCAGAAAGTGGATCGATAAAGTAATCAACAACTGTTGGTGATCCGATTGTATAAAAAGAGCCATCTAGAGCTTGAGCGAATGAAGTTCTTGAGTAACTAAGAAAAAATAGTAAGAGTGATAGCTTTATTAGGTAATGAGCGGTTCGCATCTTCAAAGAGATCGACATCTTATCGAAACTACTAAAGAGTCATGAGTTATCTCGGCTCAAAGAAAACTCGATCTTTCTCACTTGTAATTGCATCAGGCCCCCAATTATGAGGCACTACATCAGAATTATAAGGGAACCGACCCTCGTCATTTGGATTATAAATTTGGCTGGTAATGTAAAAAAGATGGGCTTCTTCACTATGAACTTTACATCCGTGAAGCACACCTTGAGGAATTTTAAAGCAGACCTCATTGGCACCGAATTTATCTGATTCACCGATAAAGAAATTTAGTTTTGTCTTGTAGGTCGGACTATCTTTCCGGTTATCAAAAAGTACAACTTCAACATTCCCAATCGGTACATACCACCAATCAATCTGCTTTGCGTGATAATGCCAGGCCTTAACGACGCCCTTCGTCATTTTACTATGACTCCATTGAGCAAAACCGTTTTCTGCAAAAAATGGATCTGTTATTCGCACTACTTCTCTAAAAAATCCCCGTTGATCAGGGAAAGATTTTAAAGACTTAAAAATGACACCTTGAATTTCATTTTCATTTGGAAGCACGGCTGACTTTATTGAAAATTAATTAAGTATGAATTGCTCTTGTGACTCTATCCATTATTGCCTGACCTAATCCATCACTATTGCAAGAATCAACTAAGATAAGGTCAAGGTCGAGTTTATCTACCTCACGAATACTTTCATACAGCTTTGCAGCAATTTCTTCAAGATTATTGGATTCACTAAGAGTAATAATCTTTTGGTAAGAGAATTTTGGGATCTGATTTAAATCATTAAAACGAATAAGAGCAACTTTGGCAGGATAATTTGTAACAGAAAGAGAATCTATAAATGCCAATCTTGTTAGTGGAGAATAATGCTTATCTAGCATTCCAGGAGAAGCAAAACTTTTTTCTTCAGATTTAGTTGGATGTTTTTTAAATAATTGAACAGGACCAATTAACTTTTCTATCTCTTCTTGGGAAATTCCACCCGGTCTTAAAATAGTAGGGCTGTCAGTTACCAAAGATAATACGGTTGATTCCAATCCTACTTGGCATGCACCGCCATCGATAATTATTTCAAGATTCTTGCCGAGAGAATCTTGAACATGTAAGGCAGTCGTTGGACTTACGTATGAAAATTGATTTGCGCTTGGTGCAGCTAAGGGAATATTTACAGCTTTCAAGAGAGCCAATGCAACTGCATGTCTAGGTATTCTTACGGCCACAGTAAAAAGGCCTGAAGTTACTGACGGTGCGATGCCAGATTTAAGAGGAAGCACTAAAGATAATGGCCCAGGCCAAAAAGCTTTTAGTTTTTGAAAGTTATTTTGAACAATTGAATTGGAAAGATCTACGAATTCCAAAATTTGTTCAGGTGAATAAAAATGAACAATAAGTGGATCGTAAGAGGGACGTTTCTTAATTTCGAATATTTTTCTTACAGCGTCTTCATTAGTGGCATCAGCACCTAATCCATATACAGTTTCAGTTGGAAAAGCGACAACGCCACCAGCACAGAGAAGCTTTGATGCCTTCTCAATATTTAACGGAGAGGAATCTAAAATCACTACGGCCTTAAGATTTTAAGAGGATTTCCCTCTTTGCAAGCCTCAAGACAAGCATCAACATGTTTGATAATTGAGTCAGTAGATTCTTTAGCAATCATAAAAGCGAGCCATTGATTATCACAGCCATTTGTACATGATTCATCGGCGGCAACAGGTCCTAGGAAACCATATGCACCTTGATCATTGGAAGTACCTGATAAAGTCCAGCGTTTATGTATTAATTTGCCAGCATCGGTATTTTCACAAGATTTATCGCTAGTGGCTCTGTAGAAACAATTACTTTTTACTGCCTCAGTTTCAGAGAAGCAGCTCTTAACAAGATCTAGACAAGTAGCATCAGAAGCAGATGCTGAGTTGAAAAATAGTCCGCATGATATAATAGACAGTAATAGTATCTTTTTCATTTTAGCTCTCCATGATGTCGTTTGAACTTCCGCCTCGGCGTTATTATATCACCTATTAGCTTCTTACCCAACTCATCTAACAGCAATAAATCGTTAGCTTTTATAAGGAAGGGGATCTTTGACATAACTCTATAAGAGTTCCTGAAGTACTCTTAGGATGAATAAAAGCAATCAAAGAATTATGCGCTCCAGTACGTGGTATTTCATCAATCAACTTGTGTCCTAGAGATTTTAAGCGAGCCAGTTCAGTGCAAATATCAGGAACACGAAAACAGATATGATGAAGTCCGGGACCTTTGGTTTTAATAAATTTCGCTAAGGTACTATCCTCAGAAGTAGGAGTGAGAAGTTCTATTAGTGTGTTTTCAGATTTCAAAAAAGCTAACTTTACTTTTTGGGAAGGAATTTCTTCTTGCAAATCAAGTTTACAAGCAAAGTTCTTCTCATAAGCTTTTATCTCAGCTTCTAAATCTTTCACTGCAATTCCGATGTGATCAATAGGAAACATTTTTTGGTATGGGGACGGAGCAACGCTTAAGTGGGGACAGAGCAACGCTCCGTCATCTAAAGTATATAACTATTCCGATTTATACGAAAGTTGTATCTCTATATCTATGAATATTGTATCTACAACGAAAAGCCATCCTGCAAAAATCGCTCTTATTGCCGCAACAATTTTAATCTTAGAACTTGTCTTTATTAGACAGTTACCGGCCGAAAATCATTCCTTATCATATTTTACTAATCTTATTTTGATGTCTTCATTTTTTGGCCTTGGTATTGGATGCATTTTAGAGAAGAAATTTAATCTTGAACGACTATTACCAATCGGCCTTGTGGCTGTGTTCTTCTTTTTAATTATTACTCGCGGAATGATGGTTTACCAAGATACAACCTTGGTTCACTTTTGGTTGCAAGCTGTTCCTGGATACGAATCTGCACTCAAGATCCCAATGTTTCTCTGTGTGGTTTGGGCATTCATAAGTTGTCTCTTGCCATTTATTGCTCTCGGTCAATATTTGATTCGTGAAATGAATCAACACTCAAGGCTCAAAGCCTACTCATGGGACATAATAGGAAGTTTGATTGGCACAATTCTCTTTGCGACAGCTTCATATTTTGAATTGCCGCCCTGGCTATTAGTTACGATAGTGACTCTTTTAGCCTCGTTATTATTTATTCAACAAAAATGGATTCAAGTTACAACTAGCTTGGCTGGATTATTATTTTTATATTTTTTTAATACTGGACTCCATGCTCACTGGAGTCCTTATTACTTGGTACAGCATGCACAGAGAACTTTTGGTACGTCTGTCTGGGTAAACTCAAGCTTTCATCAGTACGCTCTTGATTTTGTAAATCCCGAACCCGTTAGTAAAAAGAAAACCCAATATATGTTGGGTAAATTTAGTACACCTTATAATATTTATAAGGAAATGCATTCCGGAAATACCCCTGAAACAGTTTTAGTTTTAGGTGCGGGTACTGGAAACGATTTAAATATTGCCCTTTTGAATGAAGCTAAAAAGATAACAGCAGTCGAGATTGATCCGGCAATCCAAAGGCTAGGAACTAAAATTAATACCTTAAAACCGTACAGCGATCCAAAAGTTACGGCCATAATTGATGATGCCAGACATTTCTTAAGAACTTCAAAAGAGAAATTTGATTTAATTGTTTTTGGTACTCTTGATTCACAGACTCTTTTATCTGGAGTGGCTAACTTACGTCTTGAAAATTTTGTTTATACCAAAGAATCATTTGAAGCTGCCAAATCTTTATTAAACGACAAAGGCATGGTGGTAGTTTACTATTCGGCTTTAAAGCCATGGTTGCTATCTCGAATTTACACAACTATGCGTGAAGTTTTTGGTGAGCAACTAAGATTTCTACGCATGAACGATGCTTTTTTATTTAATTCAATAATTATTGCCGGCAATAATTTATCTGAATTAAAAGACGATCCAGTAAACATAAAAGAATTTGCCAATAATATCCCACTAAGTGACAACTGGCCGTATTTATATTTAGAAAAAGCTACAATCGCTCCGATCTATCAAAGCCTTTTTTTAGTGCTTTTAGGATTAGTAATAATTTCATTTTTTGTT
>JAWXBT010000137.1:0-14349 GCA_034440315.1 bacterium | reverse complement strand
GCGAATCGCCACAGAGGATCAGCTTAATTTATGTTTTTTCTAATCTGAGTTTACCTGAGGCTGCAAAGTTAAGAAGCCTAGGTTTTAGGAATTAAAATAAATATTACTTCTCCGGTGAAAACCTCATATAATCGTTATCAGGAAAGCTAACTTGGGGATCACGCCTTTTAACTGAAAGATATATCCTTTTCTACAGAGCAGCCTAGTCTCCATTGCTAAGTTTTGTGATTCGGCAATTACTTATAAAAACACTATTATAGTAAAAGTCATAAATCCTAGCATCTTTAGAATCTAAAAGTCAGCCCAGCCCTTACTCTATAGGTTGGTACAGTTTGAATGCCTGTATTATTGATATCTAAAGGCCAATCAACACCAATAATACCATTAATTTTATCACTAAGAGTAAGCATTATTTGAGGACCGAGAAATACAGATCTAACACTGGTTCCATTTTCTGTTATGTTATCCTTTCCGCGATCATTGCCCTTATATTCTCCAGATAGATTTGACATGACTGCAAGTGTGTCTCCATGATCTATAACTAAATAGTAAGCTGGGGCGATACTCCAATTAAAATCTTCCTCATATTTATAAGAATGCTTACCTTCTGTTCTAAAGACATACTGAGCCGACCCAGCCGCAAAGAAACGATCCTTCTGAGCAAAAAGATTAATTCCAACAGGAAAATCCCAGGATCCACTTCCGAGAGCTAAGTCATGTCCATGAATCGCGCTTTCAATTGAATGATCTACATCACCATGCCGTGTGATGTTTTGACTATGCGAATCGATCTCCTGATGATCATCTTCATGTGTATCCGCTTCAGTAGTTTCTTCTAGATTATGCTGCTCCTCCAATTCTTCTTTTAATCGGGAACTATCCCCAGTAGGGATTTTAACACCAGCAAAAGTTTGAATGCTAAAAGTAGAACTTTCATCCTTATACCTATAGGCAGAATATTGGACTAAAAGTGAAATATCGCCGATACCAGATTCGGATCCTTTCCTTATAGTGTTTTCTTCAACTCTTTTATAGCTTCTGTAAATGAGAGGAATATTTGTTTGTAAACTAAATTCTCGATCTAGATCGTAAGAAGCAAAAATTTGAGTAATTGAACTATTGAGATGCTGATCGAGCTCGTTTTCAATAACGGCTCCTTCGTCTTGCAATGTATCAAATACAGTAAATTGCTCAGATACTCCGAGGCGAAGAGTGTTTTGTGATGTCTTATGAGATTCTAATGAAAAGTATATTGAGCATAGATCGCAGGCACTGCTGATTTTGGGAATAGTTAATGCAGCAAATATTATTAGAGCTAAAATGTATTTCATGGATTTTACTCTGAAAGTTGACTCAAGATTTATAGATATAAATTTAATTAAAGTAAATCCGACAGTTTTTTCGCAGGGATAGTGAGCCAATCTCTTAGTGACTTCAGCTCCTTTTTTTGTAGAGATTCAATTGCAGTTTCAACACTGCAAGCCTCGATAGCTTTAAATCAGCGATCTTCAAAAGCTTAAGGAAGTCTTTTTTCTAAAAAAGCCAGCCAGCTAAGCTTAAAGAACCAGTGTGAAATTGGATCCATTATTTAAAGTTACTCTATCGATGTGATTTTTCTAACGCTTCTTCCACCGTTATATAGGGAACACCAACTGAATCACTCACAGCTTTATTAGTTAAAGATCCATGATAAGTGCTCAAAGCATTTGCAAGTTCGGGATGTCCTCTTAGAGCTTTTTCAATACCAGCATCAGCAAGTTTTAATACATAAGGCAAAGTTGCTTCAGCTAGCGCAATTGTTGATGTCCTTGGTACCTGAGCAGGCATGTTGCAAACGCCGTAGTGAATTACACCTTCTTCTTCATAGACTGGGTTTGCAAGATCTGTAGCTCGAATTGTTTCGGCACAACCGCCTTGATCAATACTAATATCAACAAATACAGAACCTTTTCTCATATTCTTAATCATTTCGCGGGTAATAATTTTGGGTGCTGCGGCGCCTGGAACTAAAACAGCACCAATAAGAAGATCGGCCTTAGGAATCTCTCTCATTAAGGCAGCGGTTGTTGAATAAACAGTAACAGCTCTATTTCCAAATATTTCTTTTACTTTCTCAAGTTGTCGGATATTTTTATCAAGAATTGTAACTCTAGCTCCAGAACCAAGAGCTGCATCACAAGCATTTCTCCCCGCAACGCCTGCCCCAACAATAACTACCTGTCGAGCTGGTACAGAAGTTGTGCCACCTAAAAGTACTCCGCGTCCACCATGTTGTGAAATTAAAAAGTATGAACCAACAAGGATTGAAAGTTTGCCGGCAACTTCGCTCATTGGATCCAAAATAGTGAATCTTCCATCATGTGACTTTACTAATTCAAAAGCGATGCCTGTTATTTTACTTTTCACCATGGCTTTGGTTAGATCGGCCATGCCAGCTAAATGAAGATAATCAAAAACAGCTAAGTCTTCTCTGAAATATTGATATTCAGATTCGTGTGGCTCTTTTACTTTGACAACCAAATTTGATTTTGTCCAAACATCGGCAAGGTTAGAAACTATTTCGCAACCAGATACTTTGTAATCTTGATCAGTAAAAAGTGATCCAGCTCCAGCATTAGTCTCAACTAAAACTTTATGGCCATGTTTAACTATTTCAGCAGCGCCATCGGGAGTAATACCAACACGCTTCTCTAAAGTTTTTCGCTCTCTTGGAACACCAATAATCATAAGGATCCTGTATTAAAATATCGCCGACCGAAGGAAGGCAAAACAACTACATAGTGCGTAACATTAAAAAAAATAAATGAAAATGGACCATTAGGGATATTTCTCAAGAAATAAAAAATACTCAATTATATAATAAAGGAGAGGTATTCCATCTAAAAATTAACTCACGTTGCACACTATACATCTAAATTTAGAACTCATATATTCTTGGCTACATACTGTTCTTTGCGTTTTAAAATTCATGTGAAAGTGCTCGGATTGTTACAATGAAAGCAACGCCCATAAATGGATCTTTAGTCGCCAAACTAATCGAAGCTGATATTAAAAAGCGAGTTCAGCAATTAAAACAAAAGGTTGGCCGTGCTCCGGGGCTTGGAGTTATTTTAGTCGGTGATAATCCTGCCTCAAAATACTATGTAGCGACTAAAGAGAAAGTTGCAAATCGAGCCGGAGTGCAAAGTTACGAGAGTATCTTGCAAAAAGAAGCAACATTCGAAGAAGTTGCTGGAGTTATCCAGAAATTTAATAAAGATCCAAATATTGACGGAATCCTGCTGCAACTTCCAGTCCCAGAACATCTCGATAGTGATCTTTTACTTGATCTGATTATACCAGAAAAGGATGCTGATGGGCTTCACCCAATGAATCAAGGTTTATTAATGACTGGTAAAGTTGGATCCAGATCTTGTACTCCACTTGGGGTGATGAAATTAATTGATGTAGCTGAAAATAATTTCGATCCTGAAAGTAAGGATGCAAATATTTTACAACTTAAAGAGGCCGATCTTCGCGGCAAACGAGCCGTAGTAGTTGGACGTTCAATTTTGGTTGGTAAACCAGTTTCGATTATGTTGCTGGAGCGAAATGCTACAGTAACAATTGCGCATTCCAAAACAAAAGATCTAGCAGCAGTTTGCAAAGAAGCTGATATTTTAGTGGCAGCAGTTGGTGTACCCGGACTCATCAAGGGAAATTTTATTAAAAAGGGTGCAGTCGTAATTGATGTTGGAATAAATCGCTTAGCTGATGGAAAGCTTGTCGGTGATGTGGTGTATGAAGAAGCAGCCGAATTTGCTAGAGCCATTACGCCAGTTCCTGGTGGAGTGGGGCCCATGACTGTTATTATGCTAATTAGTAACACACTAAAAAATTTTGAAAGACAAAATGGAATCAACTGAAAATTTAAAACGTACACCTCTTTATAATGATCATTTAAAACTTGGCGCAAAGATCGTGCCCTTTGCTGGCTGGGAGATGCCAGTAAAATATGCGGGTCTTATTGAAGAGCATATGGCCACTCGAACAAAAGCCGGACTTTTTGATGTCAGCCATATGGGCGAGATTACCGTTCAAGGTCCAGAAGCAGAAAAAGCATTAAGTTTTCTTTGTTGTAATGATGTAACAAAACTAACTGATGGTAAAGCTCAGTATTCCGCAATTACAAATCCCAACGGAGGTTTGGAAGATGATATTATTATTTACCGCATGGCAGCCGAGGATTATTTTGTCTGTGTTAATGCTTCAAATATAGAAAAAGATTTTAAATGGTTTTTAGATCATAATGAATTTAATGCAACCTTTACAAATGTAAGTTCCAATTGGGGACAGATTGCAATTCAAGGTCCGCAAGCCATAGGCATATTTGAAAAATATTCTACTATAAAAATTCGTGATACCTTGTCTTCTTTTGAGCATAAAAAAGCTAAAATTCATGGAGCTGAAACGATTATCGCGCGCACTGGATATACTGGCGAAGATGGAGTTGAAATTTTTATCCAAGCTAATAAAACTTCAGAGCTTTGGAATGGATTATTAGAAGCCGGTCAAACAAATGGAATTTTACCTTGTGGGTTAGGAGCAAGGGATACTTTGCGATTAGAAGCTTGTTTACCCCTTTATGGTCATGAATTGGGAGCAGATTTTTCTGCCATAGAATCTGGCATAGGATTTTTTGTTAAAATTTCGGAAAGAGATTTTTTAGGAAAGAAAACCATCAAAGAGCATAAGGAAAATGGAGCACCGCGTGGATTAGTTGGTTTCTTTGTAGAAGAACCGGGGATTGTAAGAGAGGGTACTAAGATCTTTTCAGAATCAGGAAGAGAGATCGGATTTGTAACAAGCGGTACTAAAACTCCATGCCTTGAAAAACCCTTGGGACTGGCAATTGTAGAAAAGCCCCAAACTGCAATTGGCTCAGAAATATTCGCTGAAGTGCGTGGTAAAAAAATTAAATGTAAAGTTACTAAAAAACCATTTTATAAAAGACAAAGTTAAATACAAATTTTTTTCAGGAGAAATAAATGGATTTTCCAAAAGAGCTTAAATATACAAAAGATCATGAATGGGTAAGAATTCAAGGTGCCATGGCAGCTATAGGAATTACCGAGTTTGCTCAAAGTGAGCTTGGAGATCTGGTTTTTGTGGATCTTCCTGCAATCGGCAAAGTCGTAAAGCAAGGCGAAACATTATGTGTTGTTGAATCTACAAAAGCTGCTTCGGATGTTTATTGCCCGGTAGGAGGTAAGGTTATTGAGGTGAATACGGCTCTCAAAGATTCACCTGATTTAGTTAATAAAGATTCATATCTAAAAGGCTGGTTGGTGAAATTGAGTGAGCCTAATTCCGCTGATTTAGCAAAATTAATGGATGCAGAAAGTTACGGCAAACTAGTTGGCAAATAAATTTTAGGGGAATAAGGGAATGAATTTCGTTGAGCGACATATAGGCCCGTCTGAAGAAAATATTCAGGTAATGTTAAAAACATTAAGTCTCTCTTCTTTAGATCAACTTGTTAGCAAAACTATACCTTCGCAGATTCGGATTCCTAATGAATTATCAATTCCTGAAGGCCTCTCAGAAGTAAATGCTTTAAAAGAGATCTCACAAATTGTTTCGAAAAATAAAGTTTATCGATCGTTTATTGGACTAGGATATTACGGCACACACACTCCAGCCGTAATTCAGAGAAATATTTTAGAGAATCCTTCATGGTATACTCAATATACCCCATATCAGGCTGAGATTTCGCAAGGTCGCTTAGAAGCTCTTTTGAATTATCAGACCATGATCTGTGATCTTACTGGCATGGACGTTGCCAACGCTTCTTTATTAGATGAGGGAACTGCTGCGGCAGAAGCAATGACATTGGCTTATCGAATTAAGGGCAGTGATAATAAAAATAAGTTTTTAGTATCTTGTACATGTCTTCCTCAAACGATTGATGTAGTAAAAAATAGAGCCGCCCCGCTAGGATTAAATGTAGTCATAACCGATCCAAAAGATTTTCAGATTGATGATTCAGTATTTGGAGCTTTAGTTCAGTATCCGGATGTATTCGGCGAGATTCAGGATTATTCTGCTATTTCAAAATCAGTAACTGAAAATAACGCTTTAATGATTGCAGCTACTGATTTATTGGCGTTAACACTTCTTAAATCTCCAGCCGAATGGGGAGCTCATATTTCTCTTGGAAATAGTCAACGCTTTGGTGTTCCATTTGGATTTGGAGGACCACACGCAGCTTTTTTTGCAGTTAAAGATGAGTTTAAACGCCAAATGCCCGGGCGTCTGATTGGGGTTTCTAAAGATGCCCTCGGAAATCCAGGGTTTCGACTAACTCTGCAGACTCGGGAGCAACATATCCGTCGGGAGAAAGCCACCAGTAATATTTGCACAGCCCAAGTCCTCTTAGCGATCATGGCTTCTATGTATGCCGTTTTTCATGGGCCAAAAAGAATTCGTGAGATGGCCGTACGTGTGGCCGAATATACTGCTTCATTTGCTGCGGCTTTAATATCGGCTGGATTAAAAGTAAAAAATAAGACTTTCTTCGATACAGTAACCATAGAGTGCAGCACTGCTGAGAGATCTAAAATTATCGATCGAGCTCGTGCAGCAAAAGTAAATATTAATGAGCTATTGACTGGAACTTTAAGTGTTTCCCTAGATGAAACTGTTACAGAAGATGATTTGCAATCTCTTATTAAAATTTTTACTGACAGTTCTGGAAAAATACAACATCTTGCCACTGTAATACCAACTGCTTTAAAGCGAATTGCCCCTATTTTAACACATTCAGTTTTTAATTCTTATCATTCCGAAACTGAATTCTTAAGATATGTGACCCGACTTCAATCAAAAGATCTCTCTCTTGCAAATTCGATGATCCCACTCGGTTCGTGCACAATGAAATTAAATGCAACTGCTGAGATGATCCCTGTAACATGGCCTGAGATAAATTCAATTCATCCATTTGCTCCTCGCGAACAAACACTTGGGTATATGGAGTTAATCTCTCAACTTGAAAAGATGCTTTGTACGATAACAGGCTTTTATGCAGCCTCGATCCAACCCAATGCTGGATCTCAAGGGGAATATGCTGGACTTTTAGCAATTAGGGCTTATCATTTAAGTCGCGGCGATACTCATAGAAATATCTGCTTAATCCCTGACTCGGCCCATGGCACTAATCCAGCCAGTGCTGCATTGGCTGGCATGAAAGTTATTGCTGTGGCTTGTGATGAAATGGGAAATGTCAATTTAACTGATCTTAAAGAGAGAGCTCAGGAGCATTCTGTTAATTTGGCAGCACTCATGGTGACATATCCATCAACTCATGGTGTTTTTGAAGAAGCCATTACAGAGATTTCAAAAATAATTCATGACCAAGGTGGCCAGGTTTACATGGATGGCGCAAATCTAAATGCTCAAGTCGGATTATGTAGTCCAGAAATGATCGGAGCTGATGTTTGTCATATTAATCTTCATAAAACTTTCTGCATCCCTCATGGTGGTGGAGGACCTGGTGTCGGTCCAGTTGTTGTACGAAAACATTTAGCTGAGTTTTTACCTGGGCATAGATTTGGTATTAATGACAAAAAATGCGGCCCGGTCAGTGCGGCTCCTTGGGGCTCGGCTTCAATTTTAGTTATCCCTTGGGTTTACATAAAGATGATGGGTGGACCTGGTTTAAAGAAAGCCACTCAAGTTGCTATTTTGAATGCTAATTATATTGCAACAAGATTGGAGCCTCATTATCCAGTGCTTTATCGTGGTAAATCTGGAATGGTAGCTCACGAATGTATCCTGGATCTTCGCGGATTAAAGCAGAATTCCGGTATTGAAGTAGAGGATGTTGCCAAAAGACTTATGGATTACAGTTTTCATGCACCGACTGTATCGTTTCCCGTGCCTGGAACTTTGATGATTGAACCCACAGAGAGTGAAGCCTTGGTTGAGCTTGATCGATTCTGTGATGCTATGATCAGTATTAGAAATGAAATACGAGCCATTGAAGAAGGCAAAGCCGATAAAGTTGATAATTTATTAAAGAATGCACCACATTCTCTAACAGCATTATTGAGTAACGATTGGAAACACCCCTATACTAGAGAAGTGGCTGCCTATCCTGTTGCAGGATTAAGAAATTATAAATTTTGGCCACCAGTATCAAGAGTAGATAATGTTTATGGGGATAGAAATCTTGTTTGCTCGTGTGGATCGATTTCAGATTATAAGTAGTCTTGTTGTCGTTATAGCTTTGTTGGCTGCGCCAGCTCTTTTTGCTGAAGATGATTCTGCCGTCTTCTTTGATAAAAATTATGCTAATTCCCAATTCGAAGAGTTACGGGATCAAAAAAATGGCTTAGATATCGGTAAAAGTAATTCCAAAAAAGTTCAAGAATATCAAGAAAAACTCAAAGAAGAGGAGGAGAATTTAAAAGAAAATCCTTCACTAAATACGAATCAAAAAACCAAGGTTAATCCCAATTTAACTAAAGAGATTAAAACAGATCGAATCAAAGAATTTGAAACTACAGATCAAAATAAAGAAACTGAAAAAGAAGTATCATCTTCAGCAGAGCCCATATCAATCAGCAAATTTGGTGAGTTATCAATTATTAGTTTTGTAAGTGCTGAGCCACACCAGCATCTTTTTAATGAGCTTGATAAATTGGCTCAAGCCAATAATAAAGAACAAGTTGTAGTAAAAGAGATAACGATTATTGGAAAACCTTTTTCATCTCCAGATTTTGCAAAAAGTATAAAGAAATTTAATCCTAAGAAAACAGTGATAAAGTTCCTCTTAAAACTTCCAGAGGGTGCAGAATATAAATATTCACCATCTTGGAAGATAGTTGCGGCATCCGGCGAGTTTTGGATCTTCGAAGGTGAGTTTAAGTTAGCCGAGTTGTTGGCAGAATAATCATTCTGTACTTTCATATTTAATTTCTTACGCTACAAGTCACAATAGTACTCAATCCCCTAATAACACTAAAGAGATAGTGAGTTTTTATAGGTCTTTATTTAGGTTGAGTTAGGATTTATGAAGCGGGAAGAGTTTTATCTCTACATCGCAATTTTGGTTTTTTTATTTGCCACCACAGGTGTCTGTGCTGACAATGCATTGAATTTCTATCCACAAAATTCCGCCAAAACAATTTTCGTTGATCAAGGAAAAGCAACAAATAGCCCAGAAATTGGTTATTTTGAAAGCAAAAATAAGAAAGCTGAAATTGCTGCCATTGCCGCCACTATTCAAATTAAAACTTCTGAGAATCAGAGCAGTCAAAAGCAAAACGACAAAGAGCTTCCAAAAACAAAAGATGCCATTGCAAAGATGTATGGTGATCCGGAAGCTGAAGTTATTGTGCCTGGTCGGGAAGATGCCCCAGGTCCGTTTCGGGCAATGATGGCCTCCCTTGAGATGGGAGATGCAGAGCTTGCCCAAAAATATGCTCAACAGTACGTCAAGTATTTAAAGAGTGTTCAAACTCGAACAGATTCTGTAATGGCACTTGTAAATAAAGCCATGACTTCGGAAGGGATGCTTAAAAAAGAGAATGTTGAAAATGACGATAGTATAGATATTGCCAAACTCTCCGAAGCACAAAACACTGAAAACTTTGATGAAGAAAAAGCCCGAAAAGATATTCGTTCAGCACTGAAAGGCACAGTTCCTCAAGATCCATTCGGTGAAGTAGATATCTATTTCTTTTTCCAAATGGATGATGAAAATTCCCGTTTAATGTTGCCCGAGATTCAAACTTTCTACGAAAGTATTAAAGATAATAGTAAAATTAAGTTTATTGCTTTATCGCTTGATAACGCTTCACGGGAAGATATTAAGGAATATAGCGATACTTTTGATATTAAGTTTCCTATTCGAGGTGGCATGACATTGGCGAAGAAACTAAATGTTTCTGCAGTACCAATGACTTTAATCATGACTCATAATTCGCCGCAAAAAGTTGTCGTTGAAAAAGGATTCCGTAGATCATTCTACCTAGAAGAAGTTGCCAACTTAATGGTTGGAAAGGGGGAGTCAGGTGAGTAAGATGCATAAAAATATAAATTTTATAAAAAGTTTTTTTGTATGTATTTTTATATTGACAACTGCAAATGATGTTTTTGCTTTACCCTCATTTTGTGTACCCGGGTCTCCTTCTTTTCCAGGATGTTTAGGCGGTTTCTTTGGGGGTGGAACCTACGGGGGCTCAGGCACAGATCCAACCATAGTAGGTCCGGGAATAAAACTTGGAAAATATTACCGAGATATCATTAATGGAGATTTTCAAGACTCATTAATGGATCCAGCCAATGAATTTAGTGGATTTTCGATCACAGATAATATTCAAAATAATATTGCAGCAATTCATCTTAATTCCGGGAATCCTTGTACCGGAGATTCTTGTTCAGCATCAGGAAATGAAGGTGCTATTGTTCCAGGTTCAAGAGGTGTGCCTTTGCAAGCTTTAATTCCGGGATCTATGAAAGCGGAAGCTGATTATCTATGGAGTACTGATGCAGTTAATATGTCTCAAGATAACTTAAATTCTCCACAAGTTGTTAGAGATGTAAGTTTATTTCTAGCTGAAAGTGCCGTAGCTCAAGGTGAAGCTAATGCCAGAGCTAAAGCTGCTAATCTTACTAGTAATACAATGCTGCAAAATATTGCTTTTAGTTTAGCAACAGATAAATTTGAAGGATCACAAGCTGCATATCAAACATATTACTGGTGTATACAAAAAAGATTATCAGAAGGATCTGGTTTTGCAAAAGCTCATCAAATTTGTTCAAAAGATAACGGTAGAAAAAGTGCTAATGCCGAAGGCTCAGTGGGTAATGCTCCTGGATTTAAGTTTTCCGATAATCCGGGATTTGAAGCTGATAGTAATGAAAATAGAATTCTCTTAACCCATATTTTATTTAATGAAGAGATTGCAACGAGCGCAAATCCTCCCGAGTTGATAGAAACAAAAGCTGCTTTTAAAGAAATCTATGGAGATATAGAATTTAGCTTAGTAGATAGCGGTGGTTCCCTGGGTAATAATTATAAAGTCAAGCCAGGCTCAATGCAGCCTGCTGAAGCATACCAAAGAATCATCATTCAAAAATTTAATTCACTCAGAGATATAATTGGAAGATATTGTAATTACGTTAATTCACAAGGCAACGGAACAACCGCCAGTCCTAAAGATTATCAAAGAATTTATGAAAAATTTCCAGGTGCTAGTGGCATAGGTAATGTCAGTAGCGATCTTTTAAAGACTGTCTCGACTCCTGGCTTTTCTATGACACCTGCGATTATTTCGGGCATGCGCTTTCTTTATGCTTCATTTTATTTAGGGCATGAAAATGCGGTTCCTTCAGATGACACTCATATGTGGTGTGCTCCAGTAGAAAATACTGGGCAATTTGCAGTAAATATAAATGCTGATTTTAAGACTTTTCATCAAAATCTAAAGGGTGTCGGTGGCAAAACATTCTTTCAAGCTCTTTATCACATGTCTCGTCTTTTAGCTCTTGCAGAATGGCTAACGAGAGCTGCCGTTGCTGAACAAATTGTTGAATTTTTAAGTGTTGGAATTGACTCGGGTGGCAATATTGAAAATCTTGCCAAAGATCTTATTTATAGAACTGTTGGTTCACGAGATATTAAGTTTGAAATTGAGAGAGTCAATGCTCAGTTACGTGAATACGTAATGGGGAATTTTGAAAGACAAGAAACTAGTAACAGTATTTCGGCACAAGCCGGAGCAAATTTAATACAGGATAATTCTAGCTCTCAAAAGTAAGAAGTTTTTTTGGTTTTGAAATGTTTTTATGAATTTATTTGCAGATTTATTTAATTTTATTCTAAGTGCCCAATCCGATGGCTTTTTAGATCCTGCTTTTGATTTTCAAAGTTGCGGTAGGGATTGTCCGGCTTCGGCATTTAATGCTGTAACCGCTGCTTTTAGTACTCTTGGATATTACGCTCAAGCTGAGTGGCTTTTTCTCATTCATAATGGCGGACTCGGGACTTGGGCTGTTGTTGCTTACATGTTTGCAGCGGTAGGCGTGATCATTAGTATGGCCATGGGGATGCCTCCTAGAATGTATCTCTGGCTTGCTGTAGGTCCAGCAGTTTTCTTTTGGTTAACGGATGCTAGAACTCCAGTTAAGGGAGTTGCCTGGAGAGTTGGAGTAAGTGCAGATGATGAAGAAATGTCGCCACGGCCGATGCAAGAAGTTTGGAAATTAGCCGAGGTTGGTCTTTTAAATGATAATTATATTATCAGAAATGGCATGAGGCCGAAGTCCGATGGACCTCCAGATAGTGGTAACGGTGTAGATGAGTGCTCGGAGGCCGCTTGTGTCTCAACATTCTTTGCGATGGTTGATCATTTAGTCAGTGACACTATTCAGCAATTAGTTTGGATCTTAGGTGTTTCGCGTGCAAATCCAGCATCTCCAGGAGAAAATTCAAATGTATTTTCAGATATTTCAGATGTAGATATTGATGACAGTTTAAGAATGTGGGATTTGACAACAAATCTTAAATGGGAATTCGTGCAAAGTATTACTAGTGCTCGAGTTGCTAATAATGATGTCAGACAATTGTTTTCGCAATTTATGGCCAGTGAATGTGGCACAAAATTCATGGATTCAATTGATAAAAAGGAGATGGCAGCAGCAACCTATTCTCGCGGCACAGATATTGATGGGCATGTGCTCTTATTAAAAGATAATTCTGGATTTATTGGACCTATAAGTCCTGGTGGATCTGGAGGAAGATTGTTTATGGGCAATTTTAGTTGCGGTGGCCCAACTCCAGGTACTATCGGTCCTTCCATTATATCAAATTCCTATGAAGGGCCGGCGTTTTCATTGATTAACACCCTTGAACCAGAATCAATTCCAACACCGAAAGCATTAAGAAAGATTGGTCTACAAAACAAAGATGGTGCTATTGGTGCAGAAAGCGGAATTTCTGAATATCGGGATCTGTTAATTCAAGAGTTAGATGCAAATCCAACAGAAGTTGCAGATATTCGTGAAACTATAAACTGCCGAACTTATCTGACAATGTTGATGCAAGGTCTTCGCTGGGAAGCTTCACAGATAACTTACCAACTCTTAAGATCTGCTCCACAGGGGATGTTGCCTGGAGCATATGCAGGACAGATGTTATATGGTTGGGATATTGAAGATACCGAAACCGGTTCAAAAATTGGTATTGGCGATGCCCCCAAGTTCCTTGAGAATCTTATTTTGATTCATCTATTTAGAAATGAATTACAGATTGCTCCTTCTCAAATTACTGAACAGAGACTGACCGGAGGACAAAAAACAGTTAAGAGTACTCAGGACTTTCAACGTGTAAATGGTCAGGTTTCCAAATACGGAGAGCTTTACACTTGGGCCTTAATGGTTCCATATTTTCAAGGAAAACTATTGTACTTTTTAGCAATTGCTTATCCATTTGCTGCAATTTTAGTGATTGTTCCCGGAATGCATACCGCCATGATGCAGTGGATTCAGTTTTGGGTCTGGGTCAAACTTTGGGATCTTGGATTTGCAATGGTTACCATCTTAGAGAGATCCGTTTGGGCCATGACCAGCAATACCTTAGCAAGTGGTCATATAAATGAATCAGTTTTTGCAATTAAAAAACTTAACCCAACTTGCATTGAGCCAGGATTTTTTGATCACGACATGGTTACCACTTACATCCCTACCGTTAGCATGCCTGTTTTAGAAGGCGATGCTATGGCTGCCCTGATCGATCGACTTTTAAAACTTTCAAATAATATAGATCTCGATATGTCGAATACATATTATGTTTATATAATGTCAGCTCTCTATTTTGCGATTCCTGCTGTAACTGGTCAACTGGTGCTTGGTGCTAAATCCGGCGCAGCCGGAATGATCAGCTCTGCTATTGGTCAGATTGCTTCTTCAGCTGGAAGTGCTGCGGGTCAAGCTGCTGCTGCAGATATTGGTGCTAAGATGAAGATGGCTCAGGCATCTGGAAGACAGGAGGCGTTTGCATCAGCACTAAGAGGTGGATTAGCTGCAGCAGCGTTAGGTAAGCAGAATGAATCCGCTGCACGCAACATTGAATCCACTGCCGCAAGTACTAAGGGAAATCTTTTTGGGACACTAGGGCAAGCTGAGAATGCAGCCGCCAGTCTTAACAGATCCGGAATGGGATTAAATAAATCTGCAGCGACACTTGCCGGCTCATTAGCTGGTATGCTTCCAGATTTTGTCACAGGAAGCGCAGTCGGTGGCGGAGCTTTCTCTGCAATAGGTGCTAATACAGGTGGATTTTTAGTTGATGGGCATGCTCATACT
>JAWXBT010000136.1:0-5438 GCA_034440315.1 bacterium | reverse complement strand
GGGTAATTAATTTTAGCTTGAAAGGTTGCATATAGTTGTTATTCCCTATTATTATCACTGACGATTAATCTAGAAAAGTCAGAATAGTTTTCTATTAGAATGTTGGCAAGACAATGAGTATCCCAGTTCGTAAAACCAGAGAAGTAAGTATTGGAACCGTCAAAATTGGTGCAAGCAATAAAATTGCTGTGCAGAGCATGTGCGCTACCAAAACTCAAAATATTGAAGCAACAATACAACAAATCAAACTACTTGAGGAACATGGTGCTGATTTAATCAGAATTGCCATTGATAGCAAAAAAGATGTTGAAGCTTTAAGTGAGATTCGTAAGCACACAAAAGCAAATTTAGTAATCGATCTTCAAGAGAACTATAGATTAATTGAACTTGTAGCTCCATTTGTTCAAAAAGTTAGATATAATCCGGGACACTTACATCATCACGAAAAACAAGTTCCTGTAAAAGATAAAGTAAAATTTCTTGTAGCTGCTGCAAAAAAACACAACATCGCTCTAAGAATCGGAGTCAATTTTGGTTCTTTGGATCCAAATCTTAAAGAACTTAGTGCGAGCGATATGGAGGCAGCTCTAACTTCGGCTTCGAACCACGTGGGATATCTTGAAGAGTTAGGATTTTATAATTTCGTACTATCTCTCAAAAGTAGCGATCCTAATGAAGTAATTGAAATCAATAAACGATTCTCTGCTATGCATCCACTAGTGCCACTTCATCTGGGAGTCACAGAAGCAGGCATGCTTCCAATGGGTGAGATCAAAACAAGAGTGGCTTATGAAAATCTATTGCCACTTGGAATTGGCGATACCGTTCGTGTCTCTCTAACTTTACCTTTTGCAGAAAAGTTTAAAGAAATTTTAGTTGCGCAGAAAATTATTGCTGATATTGAATCTGGTAAATTTCGATCTGTTCCGAAATTTATTCAAGAAGGTCTAAATATTATTTCCTGTCCGAGTTGCTCAAGAGTTGAAAATGAAGCTTTTATTGAGCTTGCTCAAAACGTAAAGGAAATGTCGAAATACGCTGCCAAAGAGAATCTTACAATTGCCGTGATGGGCTGCCGAGTTAATGGTCCTGGAGAAACAGATGATGCCGATCTTGGACTTTGGTGTGCTCCGAATCATGTAAATTTGAAACGCAAAGGGGAGCTGATTGGAGCATTCTCTTATGAGGAAATTTTACCTCGAGTTAAAGCAGAACTTGATCAACTAATTGCTGATATTGCGTCAATCTCCACTTCTGATGCAAAGCCCACTCGATAGCGATATTTTCATGAAGCAAATTAACGATTTATCCTGACTATACTAGGACAGGAATCCGTATTTTAAAAAAGCTGTGTGTTTTAAATAGGTTAGAGATCTGCCTAGTTAGGTTAATTTGTAAGTTTTATTGGTTTGAAATGAAGCAGCGAGGAATCGTACACTTATCCGTAGTCTCACAATTGCCTCAAAAGGCTGGGGCGACTGTGCGCGAAATTATTGCTGTTGAAAAACTAACTTCGGAACACTCTCTAATTGCACAAAGATATATTAAACAAACATCTGCAAAGGGCGTATTTGTTGGAGCCATTCTAGCCAATAAAACTTGGGATATTCGTCCTCTGCTTCTGCTTAATGGCAAACTTACACTCCTACGTTTAGTAATCCTGAGCTAGCTCTCGATCGAAATAAACTAAATTTTTTAAGATCAATTTATCTCCATTCAGATACGCAAAACGAAATGAAACTCAGCATTATTGCTTATGGTGAAGATAATGGTCAAATTTGGCTACAAAGAAAATTTCATCAAAATACTTTATCTAATATCGAAAATATCAATTCTGGAATTGCCTCTTTCCATCCTGTTGAACAAGCTCAAAAAATAATTGCCCTGGTAGCTACAATGCAAGATGTCGGCATCGTGCATGGACATATAACAACAACTAATATCGGTGCTGATGAAGAGCAGCCTGTGCTTTTTGATTTTGGATTTGCAGCAACTGAAATTTTAAAAACAGAATCGCTAGCTCCGGAAATAAAAAGTGGAATGCCCTCGACATTCGCAAGTGACATCTACGGTCTTGGACTAACATTAAAGGTTATACTTGGAACTAATTTATCACCGAAGCATAAAGAACTAATAGATTCAATGTTATCTTCAGAAACTTCAAAAAGACCGAGTATTGAATTCGTTAAAAACGCATTTGCTGTTCCAACAGCTACTTCAATCTTAACTCCATCTAATGTAGGAAAAGTTTTACCTTCAGGCAATCTAATCAGTGCAAGAATTATTGAATCAACACAAAAATCATTAAAAGGGGAATCTAGTAAATCAATTCTTTTATCTTCCTCACAAAAATCACACTTGCATAGATCTGATCAAACTAAAATTAGCACTCAAGATGTTTCAAAAATTAGAATTGCAATTCAAAATCAAGTAAGACAATCAACTGTTGCACTTCCTAGATCAAAGCTGCCGATCAATTCTGGAGCAGAAACTTATAAACCAGTCGCTAAGATGGAGTCTGCCATTTCATCTGGATATAATTCGAAAAATATTGAATCCAAACAAAAGAAAATAACTCAAACTTCAGTATCTCATGCAGTAAGAAAACATACGGAACTAATTTCTCCTTTTGACGTGAATCAGTTAAGAGATTCTGATAATTTGAAATTAGACATAGCACTTATAGAAAAGAAGAAAGCCCCTCAAAAACAAATACAAACTACTCATGTAATTTCAGTTTCATCGGATTCTGAAAAGATAAGATCATTTAGCAGAACTATTCGTTTCATTACACTAGCTGGCCTAACTTCTCTTATCTGTCTGTTGATTGGCTTTGCATGGTCAACTTCAATTAAAAGAAAATCTCCCAAAGAAAAGGCTGACTATAGTGCCTACTGGTTAAGTGATCAGCCATCACTACAGCAAAAAGTTATTGAAGATATTATCTTAAAAGAGTCATCTGAGGCTGAGGCTGCAATACTAAAAGCTCTCACAGATGGAACTAAGGTTAAAGGCATAAGAAATGAGCTTTTAAGAGTTGCATTTGGAAATTTTTGGGCAAAAGATCTCAGCAAAACAGATAGAAAAATTTTATTTGCTCTAAGTTTGGAAAATAATGACCCAAAGATATTGAACTCACTACCACCAATAGCAAAGGCAAACCCAGGTGTTATACTGACCCTACTCTCGCAAATGCCAGGTAGAAATGAAGCAATTTCAGGCTTGCCAATAAGTACATTTTTCATGCTGCCCGATCCGTATGGCAAAGCATTCTTTGAACTTTCAAAATTGAATATTCAAAACATTGGAGAGGAAGAATCAATTGGGTTAGTAAAATTTGTTATTGGAGATGTCACTAAGAAATCAATTTCAGAGTTTATAGCCAATCGTCCGGAAGGAAAACTTGAAATTGTTAATATCTTATTTGAAAAGGAAAGAGCTGATCTTGCAGAAAAATTTATAAGATTAGTTTCCACAGCTCTGCCTGAAGTCTTTCCAAATATTGAATGGTTTTATGAGAATTCAGACGTAGACTGGATAGCAGCTCCTGCAATAACAAAAATTCAAATTGCATTAGGTATAAAGAATTTTTCTGGTTTATCTTTTGAGCATCAGTTAGATCTGTTGAGTTTTCCAGATCCTAAAATTAAATCAGCTGCTGCTTCTGAAATTGAAAACGCACTTGGCACAGATCTCAAACCCATGCTCAACATTGCCATTAGTCCCGAGAGCAACCTTACACGTACCCAAGTGATAAGCCTCATTTCAGCACTTTCATTTAAAGGTCAAGATAGGAAAGGATATATTTCTATCTGGTTTGGAACAAATCCCGAATCTAGTGCAGTTATCAAACTTTTACTTGCACGTAGTACAACTGATAAAAATGATTTTTTTAACCTTGAAGCATCAAGATACTTGGCTAACAAAGACTGGAAAGTTGATTTTGAAACGTTAAAAAAACTCAGCGTACATCTTGAACCTGTAGCCAGAGCTTTAGCTTACTCAAAGATGGATCCTGAAGATTCTGAACAGAGAAAATTCATGAGAAAAATGGCCAGTATTGAACCCAGTCCCTCGGTTAGAAAAGGAATAATTGAAAAAATTAAACCTTTTCAAGCCAGATCAACTTTAAAAAATCTGGCAGTAGATTAGTTATTCATTTCAAACAAAATAACTTCAGTCTCTCTTGTTGCTTTAACAATAATTTGTTTTTCATCTTCAATTTGGGCACCATCTCCAGCTTGCAAAACGGTACCGTTAAGTTCTACTTCACCCTGAGCTACCTGTAACCAAGCATATGGCATAGTTAAAGCATGAGAGATTTCCTCTCCCTTTGCAATTCTAGAAGCATAGATTTTAGCATCTTGATGAATTGTAACAGCACTTTCCACTGCATTTTCAGAAGCAATTAAAGTAAAAGTTTTTGGATTGTTAGTAAAGTTTATACTTTTTTGCTCATAGCCTGGATCTATGCCTCTTTCTTTGGGAGTAATCCAAATCTGAAGCAGATGTACTGATTCGCTTTTGGAGGCATTGAACTCACTATGAGTAATTCCTCTGCCAGCACTCATGCGTTGAATTTCACCAGGCTTAATGATTGACCCAGTACCTAAACTGTCTTTGTGCTCCAAAGATCCAGCTAATACATAAGTCACAATTTCCATATCACGATGAGGGTGAGCTCCAAACCCTTTTCCAGGTGCTACTCGATCTTCATTAATTACTCGTAATGAACGATACCCCATATGCTCTTCGTCATAATAGTCTGCGAAGGAAAATGAGTGATAGGAATCTAACCAACCATGATTTGCATGTCCTCGTTCTTTTGAACCTCGTACTTTAATCATTTGACGTCCAATTTCTTTAAAACATTTACAAAGTTTAATGTCATTGTATTAAGTTGCTGGAGCTGTTTTGCATCAAGCAACTCCCCATTTTCATTAAAAGCCTCGTGTGCTTTTGAGATAGAAAGTTGATCTGGGACAACGGTCACTTGAATATTAGATAGCATCGATCGCAACCCAACCAGACCTCTCAATCCACCTAAAGCTCCAGGCGAGGCAGAAAGAAGTAGGGCATATTTATTTTTAAAAACAGCCAATGATGGCTCCTGTCCTTCTTGACGAGATACCCAATCAATGGTGTTTTTAAGTACACCGGAAAATGAACTATTATATTCTGGTGAGGCAATAATAAGTCCATTATGCTGTTTGAAAATTTCTTTTAGCTTACGAACTGTTTCGGGTAATCCTTCAGCTGTTTCAAGATCTCCATCATACATAGGCATTGGATACTCTGTTAAATCAAAATATGTCACTTCTGCACCAGCACTTTTGGCTGCATTAGCTGCACATTTTGCCAGTCGTTTATTAAATGAATCTTTTCGAGTGCTGCCGGCACATACGAGTATGTTTGACATCTTTAATCTGCAATTTAAG
>JAWXBT010000135.1:0-3758 GCA_034440315.1 bacterium | reverse complement strand
TTTGCTGAAAACAGATAACATAATCGAAGCGATCGTTTCGGTATAACGGTGAAGTTAGCCTGTGATACAGCTACGAAGCTACTGCAAAATCTGTATAATGACGCATCTTAGGTTCATGAAATGCCAATACTATGTCCTCTTTTGAAACACCTGCGCGAACCAAATCCGTTGCAATACCTTCTTCAGTCCAGTCTTCCTCAATCCAAAATTTATTATCTCGAATACGAACATAAACAGTCATACCCGTAAAACGTTCACCATTTTGCCAGCCAAGGTTCATCCAAATATAGTGTCCTTTTGTCTCATCAACAATCAAGAATGTTTCTATATCTCGGTGATTGCGACGATTACAAAGTTCTATATATTCCTCCAATATACGCTTAATTAATTTGGGATACTCAGTTAGTTTATCCATTGTCTGATTTCCTCCATTTCTGTATCTACAACAATGAGTGGAAGTTGATGTTTATTCAGAATAAATTGAATCACATCCTGCTTGAAAAAACTTTTATAGGCGATTGTACTGATAGCAACATAGAGTTTGCGGTCTGGAGCTATTTCTTCTAAAAGGTAGCGGTAGATATCGTATTGACCGAGAGCCTCCTTTAAATCTTGTATTTTTGATGCACCAATAAAACTCTTGACCTCGACAACGAGCTTTTGTCCATATCGTTCGGCAGCCATGGGGCGTTCAGCACCAAGATCGGCATACAAAGTTGTTTTCCGATACTGAATTATATAGGGATCGTCCGTAATTACCCAGCCGTCCTTTATTAGTGCATTTCTTACTGCATCATGGATTATATCTAGTTTGGGCATGGTCTAAGTATAGGTCAAAATCATCGATCGCAAAGTACGGTCGAAATTACTCGCTTTTAATAAGCGTTGATATCAGTAGCCACAATCTTGCCGTGATTCCTTGCTTCGACTTTCTGGCGTATCTCATGATGATTTGCAGGAACTTAAAGGTTGAAAACAAAGGTATCGCAAATAACCTCTCCGAACTCAACTATTTTTGCTTGCTTAATCTTTGCTGAAAACAGATAACTTAAACAGAGCGATCGGTTCGGCATAACGTTCCACTTGAGCGGCTGCGAATACTCTTGAACTCAGTACCGAGATCTTTCGGCAGTCCGCTCCAAGAGAATTGTCAACCCTTTTTGTGCTCTCCAACTAGATGGTTAAACTGAAGACCTTTCGGAGAGGATAATTTAAGCATTTTATCTGGGCGATCATGCACGTCTCTTGGAGTTAAAGGGCGCGTCGGTCTTTTTGGGACACTAATATTTCTAATACTAACAAAGCGATACATATAGCCATTGAGAAAATTTTGGTGATTCCAGAATACTTTACCAATTTCTTGGCAATAGGTAACGAAGCACTTTGCTCCTTTGAGTTGTTGAATAATTTCTATTTCTGTACCTCCTTTGCCTCCTTTCAACTCAATGAAGATAATAATTTTTTTCTCATCAGTCTCCGACACGACAATAAAATCTGCCCGCTTACACTCACCCTTAGAACCAGAAAATATACCATTCGGCGCTTTAAAAGAATCAGCTTTAATGACAATCACTTCATCATCTTCAGGCATTCCATAAATTATCACATCGTAGTTAGCAGGTGGAGGCTCTTTAAGGACAACCTTTTTCTTGGCGTGATGATTTTCTAATGACACAGTAGCGGTGCTTATGATCATTTCTTTTAAGATTACGATATCAGACATTACTCTTTCCCCCAGACAATCGATTCTTGAATTCGGTTCATTGTCTCAATAGTTGTGTCAAAGCTACGAGCCTCAATGCCAAGTTCTGGATCGATGTCTGCAGGTGTTAGAGTTTGGCATTTAACTTTTCTTGTTTTTCCCTCTAAGATTACTAAAGCTTCTTCAGCTATATAAACTTTGATCTTCTCAAAAGAAATTAGCTCTTCTTGGCAATAACCTTCATCTTTAGCAATTTTCTTAAGATAAGGTTTGTCATGATTAAGCATTATTAATGTATTCAGCTCTTTAATTATATAGTCGCTGTGAGTTGTAATAAAAACCTTAATACCTAAATTAACTAGTCGAGCAAAGAGCCTTGCAACACGACGTTGGTTCTCAGGGTGAAGATTTAGTTCAGGTTCGTCTATCATGAGTAAGTCGCCACGCTGAGCCTCATGCCTCAGATAAAAGCCTATATCCAATAAAGAACGTACAGCACTAGAACTCTCGTCCATAGAAAGCTTTACCCGTTTACCCTTTGGTACATAATAAAGCTCGTCATTACGGGTAACAGTATACTCACCGCCTATAATATCAGCAAAAGCTTCTAAAACGTCAGGATGCTCTTTAGCAATAAAACTTGTATTCTTAACAATAGTTTCGAGCTGTCTTGTGAAGTCAACATTTTTCTCTACTGGCAATGGATAATCTTGATAAACCTTGAACAAAAGTTCCATCGGATTGAAGGTTTTGCCAGTTTGGCTCATCTCCTCTAGTAAACGGTTTCGAGCAAAATCCAATTCTTTACGAAAAATTGCGGCCCCAGTTCGCTCGGCACTAGCGATAAAAGGTTTTGGGATAAGCTGTGAAAAAAGAACATCCTTAAGAGCATCAGAAATAATATCTTTCAGAATGCTTGAAGGGAACTTAACTTTTTCTTTTTCCGCCAATAAAGTGACAACTAGCTCTGTGCTTTCTTCAGCTTTAGTAATTTGGAAAATATCTGTTTTTGCAGCACTAATTTGTCGTTCAAAACTATCTCTCAGATAGAGGTTTTGAATATCCAATTCCACTTTGAATTCTGTCTCTTTGAATCTTTCTGGAGGTGCCGCAAAAATTCTTGAAAGTTTTCTGGTATATGCTTGGCATCCCATAGCAATAATTTGCTCTGATTGTTTGGCATATTCTTGTATATCAAGACGAATTACACCGTCAATCAAAAGCTGTTCAACTTTGCTAGAGTCAATTTTGATAGAGAACATTTCGCGCCAATCATGTAGGAAACCAAACAATGCGTAGGTTGCGTAAGTTTTACCAGTGTTATTACATCCACAGATAATGGTTAAATCACCGAGAGTAAATTTAGCTTGCTTAAGAGCACCAAGGTTTTTAATTGTAATTTCCACTGCCATACTCCTTTAGCAACTAACTCTTGACATCATGCTTCAACCATATTCTATCTCGAAACTAGTTCAACCTTGAGCGGTTCCGCCTTAAGATAAGCCTTCAGTTATGCCCTGTTGGGATTAAGAAGATTAACCATGGTATTATATGAAAAATTTTGGTATAACTCCCCGATTTAAGGTGATTATTCAGAATCTCTCTGGATAATACACCAATTTGGGTGTGCTACCCAGAAGGTCTCTAGATGACTCACCCTAGAAGCTTGTTATTCAGAAAATGTAAAATGTTTTATTCCTTAGCGATTCAGAGATTAGAAATTCCAATTTTGCAGGTGCTAACCGTAAATATTCAGCCATCGAAAAAATCAGAAATCCGAAGTCATCTGGTGAATTACGATAAGCGCAACATCTGGAGGAGGCAGCACAGATCATATTTTTGATAATTTATTTTGACTTATCTTCGTTAGTAGATTCTGTTGCTGACAAATCGTAAATAGAAGGTAATAACAAATTCCCGCCATTAAAAAGATAACTACTGTGAGAACTCAATAGCGCTGGTTTGCTGCGCCGTCCAAGCCAAAATGCGGTAATGCCATAACTCAAGGCTTGTTGTAGAATTTAGTTATGACTATTAGAGAGCAAATTCTTCAAGA
>JAWXBT010000134.1:0-2755 GCA_034440315.1 bacterium | reverse complement strand
TTCTATGATATTACTGTGATTGATTGGCTTTTGTACACGTTGGTGAGGTTTCTAATCGCCATCTTGTCGTTCTTACCTAATAAAATTAGGTTTAAGCTACTTTCGTTTATAATCCAAGCAAGCACTGCTCTAATTCCTAGTTTCAAAAGAGTAAGTTTGATAAATCTCAAATTGGCTTTTCCAAATATGGATTCTTCTTGGTATCAAATGCAGATTACCAGGAGTTGTGATTCTTTAGCCTTAGCAATATCAGATTTTGTTCGTTTACCGACAATTTCAGAGAGCTGGATTGTTACTCATGTTAATTTTCCATTTTTTGAGCGTTACAAAGAACTTAAAAAAACAGAACTGAAAAAAGGCATAATAGTTGCTACTGGTCATCTCGGCAGTTTTGAACTTCAAGCTTACTTAGCCTCAGTGCTTGGATACCCTATCAGCTTTGTAGTTAGAAATTTTAAAGCTGAGAGGCTTGATGCCTGGTGGAATTTAAGACGTGAAAAGTTTGGCAATAAAGTAATTCCTCGAAAAGGTGCATATAAAAAAATAATTTCTGAAATTAAATCTGGTCGGGATGTTGGAATACTTTTCGATCAAAATGTTAAACGAAGTCATGCTGTTTTTGTTGATTGGTTTGGTAAGAAAGCTGCAACAACAAAGTCACTTGCTTTAGCGGCTCTCGATACTGAGTCTCGAGTATTGGTAGCCTCACTAAAAACTTTGGAGTTTGATCGTTACTCTATGCAAGTAGTTGAGTGTGATTTCACATCTCTTTACGAGAATAAAAATATGACTCGTAAAGAAAAGATTTTCGAAATTACTCAGACAGTTTCAAAGCATTATGAAGATATGATTAGAGATTTTCCTGAAGGCTGGTTTTGGATGCATAGACGCTGGAAGACGACTGAAACGGAAGATCAGCCAGAAGATTTTTACTAGTGCCGGAAGATGCTTTTTTCAGTGAAAGAACTATATCTGATACGTTGCTAGATACCTAAAAAATACTGATGCAAACTCGAATCTTCTCCAAGCTCAGTATGAAATGCTGAAGCCATAATCCGGCCTTCTGAAAATAAAACTTCGGAATCATTGTAAGTTGCGAGAACTTTTACTTTATCACTCAAAGCAGAAAGTAATGGTGCTCTTATAAACTGAGCCCGAATTGTTTTTGATAAAGGCTCAATTTTTATTTCTGCTTCAAAAGAATCCAGCTGTGATCCATAATAGTTTCTTTCAGCTCTGATATTAATTAAATCTAAGCTTTCTTGGCTGGGATTAGCTACAGCTTTAGCAATTAAAATAGCACCAGCGCAGATTCCCCAAACTGGTTTCGTTTGAGCAAATTTTATTAATTCAGAAAACAATCCGCTTGTGTGCAAAAGTTTTAGCATAGTGGTACTTTCGCCGCCGGGAAGAATTATTCTATCGACTTTTTGCAGCTCTTTTGCAGATCTAACTTTGAAACCTTGGGCACTTAATTTTGCAATGTGTCTTAGGTGAGGATCGACACATCCTTGAAGAGCCAAGACTCCAACGCGCATTTCTTACCAACCTCGTTTCGCGAATTTATTAGATTCTGGAATACTTTCCATCGTAAGACCAGGCATAAATTTCCCAAGACCACGAGAGACTTCTAAAAGTTTTTCCTTGTTATCATAGTGACAGGTTGCTTCCACGATCGCTTTGGCAAGCTTGGCTGGGCTTTCAGCTTTAAAAATTCCCGATCCAACAAATACAGATTGTGCTCCAAGCTGTCTTACCAGAGCAGCATCGGCTGGAGTTGCTATTCCTCCAGCAGCAAAATTTGGTACAGGAATACTGCCACTCTGAGCTACCATTTTAAGTAGTTCAATAGGTATTCGGTACTCAATAGCTTTTTGTTGTAACTCTTGAGGAGTCATGTTTTTAAGAGCAATAATTTCACGATTAACTTGCTTGAGATGTCGAACAGCTTCAATGATGTTTCCTGTTCCTGCTTCACCTTTTGTGCGAATCAGGGCAGCACCTTCATTCACGCGGCGCAAAGCTTCGCCTAAATTGCACGCACCACATACAAAAGGAGTTTTGAACTCATATTTATTAATATGGTCATCGGGATCGGCTGGAGTTAGGACTTCTGATTCATCAATAAAATCTATGCCGATAGCTTCAAGAATCTGAGCTTCTGCTGTATGGCCAATCCGAACTTTTGCCATTACAGGAATACTAACAGCCTTTTTGATCTCTTCAATCAATTTTGGATCTGTCATTCTTGCAACGCCACCTTCTTTTCTTATATCAGAAGGCACGCGCTCCAAGGCCATAACGGCAATGGCCCCAGCTTCGAAGGCAATTTTAGCTTGCTCGACATCGATCACATCCATGATCACGCCATTACAAAGCATTTCAGCTAATCCAGTTTTTAGGTTTACCATATTGAGCACCTATGAAAGAAGAATCTCACCACGAATATGTGGATAAGTTGAACTGAATGACCCCAACGGGAGTCGAACCCGTGTTTCCAACGTGAGAGGCTAGCGTCCTAACCACTAGACGATGGGGCCTCAAGTAAAATTAATACTCGATTTTCTTTAACAAAAATCAAGATCCGAAGTGAGTTTATACAGATAAAATTGAGCCTTGTCGATGCAACACCAGTCTTATTGCTTCTTCTTTCCTCAGTTAAGTTATTATGTTCTCATATCCTTGAAATATTTCGATAATTTTATATATAGTAAGTCCAAAAAGAACTTTCCTAAAGAAAATCATTATTTGGACT
>JAWXBT010000133.1:0-3161 GCA_034440315.1 bacterium | reverse complement strand
TCTCTCACTTCCATTAACGATTTGCCCAACAAATTATGACCCTTCCACATTGATTCATCTAGAATATTATCGTCTGCTTGCAACAGCCCAATTCCCCAGATAAGATCCGATGGTGACGCTTCTGCCAAGACTCGTTCTCCAGTTTCCAGTAATTGTTTTTTAAATGCGGGGTTTTGGGAGAACTTTAGGTAATTGACATATACCATATAGGCATAACGCATGATATCCCAAGAGCTATCGTTATAATTTCTGATTTGCCTACCGAAAACCTTCGCTTGACTAGGTTCTTGTGTGTTTAATAAAGTGGCTGCTATAGCTGAATCTCTAAAAAAATCAGCCTTATAGAACATAAAGGCTTGTTCGGTACTTTGAAAAACTCGACCGATATTTGGGTCAGTGAATTCGCAACGATGGAAATTTGAATATAATTCAATTTCGGAATAAAAATATACGTGTGTTTCTGTAGTACGCATGTTAAATATAAAAGATTTTAAGTCTTTTTTAAATATCTTAACCCTATAAATCTTTTTTAATAACTAACTCGTCATATTTAGCTAAATATTCAACGGTTAAATTTATAAACGTCGCAATTAGCATAGCTCCTTCGGGCGTTATTTCTGCTGATAGATTTTTACTGGCAAATAGAGATTGAATCATTGCCAATTTATACTTCTCTCTGATTGTTGTACTATTTTTTTTAGACATCTAGTTGGAGAACAACTTTATCTAAGTTTAAGACTTGAACTCGTGGATCACTAATATCCGAACGAAAACTATTAGTGGTCCAAATTTCATCAATACCACCATCAAAAAGAGCACTGGTTCCCTTAGAAAAAATTCCATGAGTAACAAATAAAATAATTTTACCGGCGTTTTTCGCTTTTAATACTTTTGCTAATTCAAGGAAAGTTTTTCCACCGTCGCAGATATCGTCAACGATAGCAACAACTTGTGAATTTAAATTGTCTGCAAACACAACCGTTTCTAAAATTTCCCCCGTAGCGATATCACGTTTCTTATCGGCGCGGATAAAACTATCTTTCCCCAAGCGCTTTGCCAAATCGGAAATTTTCTTATTAGCACCCGCATCGCAGCTTACTAATTGAGCATCTTTAAGTACCGTTTTAAATTCGGCCCAATTAGCGATTAATGCCCACTGGGGCAGTTCATTCATATTTTTAACTAAAGCCCTCGTTACATCTGAATGGCAATCGGCAACAAAAACTTTATTAAAATGAAGATTATTAATAATCCCCGCCATTACTGATACGCTTAACGCTTCACCACAAGAATTTAACGAATCTACCCTGTCTTGACGAGAATACGGAAAGTAAGGTAGAAATAAATATTTGGTCTTAATAGTACCAATGAAGCGGTTTAAAGCATCATTGACCATAATTAAACGAATAATATCTTTGGGATCTCTAATTCTAGCAGAAACCATGATATCTAATGCGTTCAAAGCAAATTTTTCGTTGTCTGGATCTAGTCTTACTCCTACCTCACCTCCCGGAAAGTCCCAGAATTGGATATCCAGTTCAGTTACTCCGGTGTCATTACTTGAAAAGACTCTAATGTTATTTTTAGAACTCATTTTTATGTTTTTATATTAAATGTCGATACCTTCATTAATACGATGGCGAACTTCTGTCAGCGTGGTTTCAATTAAAAGTTTACTATCACGAAATACTTCTAATAGTTCGCCACCCTTTTCTTCTTCAATACTAACGCAATCTCTCATTACATATTCTCCGTTAATTTTATCGACTCTTAAAAGACCCTTTGCTGACTTCTTCATTCCATCATCTGTAATTGGATCTTTAAAGATATTGCGGGCCTCTCCATTAACTACTCCATATGTCGCTTTAACAGCAAATCCAAGTACATCCCTTGTGTTAAATTGGTAGCTAAAGGAACCCACACCGTAACAACAGTTTGTGGAAGCAAACCCCTTTTCTTTAAGCCTCTCTGAAATTTTCGTTGCGCGATCAATTGTGATAGAATCTCCATAGATAGCAAAGATGTGAGGGTCTAACTCTTTATAGCCCTTAATATTGACCGTGCCGCCGAATAAATCCCAAAGAGATTCAATAAGACCTTTACGTACAACTTCAATCTCAGCCGCTCCCATATTCGCCATTTGGGGGTGATAACCATCAAACCCGCATAGGCAATCTACTGGATCTGTCCAAAATGAATCAGGGCGAATAGTAAGAGTCCCCTCACGAGCTAATATTTGCTCTTTTAGTGCTGGCAGGATTTCTAGAACAACTTTCATCAGCGACCATGTATCGGATACAACAGATAGAATTCCTCTTGGAAATAAATCGAGTAAACGTTTAAAGGTCGATAACTCACCTTCTTGGCTACCCATGCACATAATAGAGTGCTCTGTAGCTGGCACACTGGCACCCACCAGCATCTTTGTATAATCGGCGCAATAATACTCTTTTAACCACTGGATGGCTGGAATAGTATCCGTGCCCGTGAAAGAAGTTAAATGAGCGCCGCCATTGACACAGGCTGACTCCAAACTAGACATCCCGCGCATGGAGAAATCATGCCCCTGCCATTGTACAAATGCCTCGTTTCCAGTTTCTTTTGCGTACTTCATTAAAACTCTCTTCAATTCCTGAGCAATAGTTGCTACAGTCGAAGGCGACCAAGTGACAGTTGAAAGGATGGTTTCCAAGAAATTAACAAGCCAATAAGCATGATCTACCGTATTCGTAATGGTCAAGCACGCGCAACGAATAGGGACTTTCGAACCTTCCGGTAAACTCTTAATCGAAAGTGGGAGATAGCCAAGCTTGTGTAACTCGTGAACGTGATTAATCGAAATTGCATCGGGGCCAAGAGTAGAGTTAATGATCGTTGTATACTCTAGTGATATATCTTCCCATTTTTTGGTAAAAAAATTATCATTCCATTGTTTAATTAGATATTCTTTAATAAAATATTGTGTTCCAAAAAGTACGGCATGATTTATACCGGGAATACGGCTTTTCCGTGGAGTCAGGTTGCTATAGATTTTTGTTGTACCTTCTGGGTACATTTTAAAATGACCTTGCTTATAAAAGTCATTTTGAATTACTGGCAGTATTTGTAGCATATTATTATTCTTTGTTCTCTAATCTAATCTTTAATCCATTTAATAAATC
>JAWXBT010000132.1:0-6965 GCA_034440315.1 bacterium | reverse complement strand
TAATTTGAGTTTGATTTTGAGGCACCGTCCTCAAATGTTTTTTAACGCTGTCTTATATTTTACTTTATGGCTCTAACTATTGAAGTTTTCTACTCATTTCAAAGCCCTTATTCATATTTGGCGCTCGAAGAAATTTTTGCCCTTGAGGATAAATTCGATGTGAACCTTCTTTGGCAGGTTTATTCGGCCAAGGCCTCTGGAGAGCAGACACCTGCTTATCCAGTTGTCCCAGAGAAACTTATGTATCTCTTTGAAGATTGTAAGAGATATGCAAAGGATCGAAACATTCCAATTGTTTTTCCAGAAACATGGCCAGAAACTGAATTTGACCCAACTAGAGCTAGTCGTGGAGCTGTAATTGCTGCCGATTTTGGCGTTCAAAAAGAATACCTCTATAAAGTTTTCCACCATATTTGGGGCTTAGGAAAAGATGCTAACGAACAAGACTTCTTAAATGAACTCTGCGATGACTTAGATGTTGATGTAGGTGATTTCTTAAGTAAGATCTCCTCTTCGGACACTCGCGAACGCGTAAAGGGCTTATACAAGCGCGGAAGAAAGCTTAGCGTGTTTGATACACCGACTCTAGTAATCGATAATGAAAGATTTGTTGGTCTTGATAAATTACCTTACCTAAGAGAGACCCTCACTAAAATGAACCTATCTAAGTAAAGAATAGAATAACAACGTGACAACCTTTCGGACCTTTCGCCAGCTTTCTCCAAATGAGATCGCTGGCGAAGTTTTTTTTTCAATCAATGAAGCCGATTCTCACCATGCAATTAAAGTTTTAAGATTAAAAGAGTCCGATATAATTTCTGTTATCGATCGCACTTCTTCACGAGAATTTGAAGCCATCGTTTTGAATAATACATCCCCGCTACAAGTTCGAATCACAAATGAACTGCCATGTGCAAACAATCCATCCTTACTTGGTTGCGTTATTTTCGCACTTTGCAAAGGATCCAAAAATGACTTTGTTATTGAAAAAGGGACAGAATTAGGAGCTCGTGAGATACTCCTTTGGATGGCAGAAAGATCTGTAGTGAAAATAAATTCCGAAAAGGAAATTCAAGCTAAGCTAAAGCGTTGGAAAGCTATTGCAGAATCAGCTGCAAAACAATCAAAAAGGCGAGATGTGCCTGAAATACATTTTGCCCAAAACCTTTTAGATTTAGAGTCAAAAATAAAACAGAGATCTTCTCCCACAGATGTGGGATTATTGGGATCGCTTAGTATGACTGCGGTACATCCGTCCCTAATTCCTAAACCTCAAGGCTTAGCGCATGTAGCCATTGGTCCCGAAGGTGATTTTACTGAAAATGAACATCTAAAATTTGAAGGCTTGGGTTTTACCCCTATAACTCTTGGACCTAATGTTTTAAGATCTGAAACAGCCGCAATTTCAATTATGACTTTGCCACATATTTTATGGCCCGTAAGTTAATTCATCAAAATTTCTCATCTAAGAAACAAGAATACGGAGGAGCCGTAATGCTTGTTACTGGAATTATCGGAATCCTTTTAGTTGCAGCAACCGTAACATTAAATGCCCTAAATTATTATGAGCGAAAATCCCGTCTAGATAACATTGTAAAATCCGTAGCGGCATACGGAGGAACCTTTCTGCCCAATCCAAAACTTGCGGTAGAAGAATCTTTTAATCTTTGGAAAATACTTAAAATTCCAATTCCAATCTCTGGCAGTCATCCAGATATATTTTATTATTTTTCTTCGGCAGGCGGAGATCGAATTCCATACTTAGCTAGAGACTCTGCAGATCTACCATTCCAGGCTGATTCAATTCAATATACTCCAATTTCATTGCAGAATATCAAACTTCCCATCAAATCCATGACTGTTAGGATTAAAGACTACGTCTCATTATCCCTGATGAATCTTGTCTCAGTTGGTGGATTTGAAATTAATGTTGAAGCCACAACTCAACTTTTACCAACAGATATCGTATTAGTCATTGAAAATTCGAATTCCCTTATTTCACCAACTGCCGAAGAAAATTCTTCCCAAACACTTTTAGATCGTGACGCATTCAGTGGGATTCCTGGCTGGGGAAAATACACACCAGCTAAGCTTTGTAAAAAATGCGAGGATCTGCCTTCAAAGCTTCCGGGCACCGCCCTATGTCCAGATACTTGTGTTCGTAAATCAACACGAATGACTCGCCAATGTTTTGGCAGAGTTGCTAAAAATATTAAGCATGGTGCACTTACACTTTACGATCTTCTTTCTTCATCTGGAACTTACAGAGTAGGCGTTGTACACAATTCAACTTCGAATAGTGAGCAGGCTAAAGTAACTGTGCCATTAAATCTACATCCCTATGAAAGATATAATCCGAGCGGAGGGCCTGAAAATTATTCAACAAATATAAATTTTACATTGCATGGAATTTCAGTAGATCCGAACAAAACATCGAACAATGTCATTAGCGAAGGATATGAATCAAGGGAAGAGCTACAAGGTATTTCTGACTTTCCATCGTCACGGTGTGCAGCCTTAACAGCTAATTCTTTATACCAAATTCCTAACCATCCACTTAATGACATAACAACAGCGGAGTATAAATCCGCTGTTTTCGGTAATCTTGGATCTCCTCCGTATGTTGGAAACCTTCTTTATTCTGGTCCATCCCAAATTCCAAACGATCAACTTCGTTTTATTTCTAAAATTTCCGGACGATTTACTACAACTACAACTACAACTACAACTACAACTACAAAACCCATAATACTTCCCAGGGATGCAATCTGGATCGAAAATTCAGGTGTAGTAAACGATGCTGGGATTCCAATTCCAAAATATACATACAATACTCATAGTTTTGGAATTTTAAGGGCAATTGATTTACTTTACAGTGCCCCACAACGTCCCGATGGACTCTCCGTATCTAGAAAAATAATATTAGTTCTGGCTGATGGATTTGAACCAGGCATCATCGATGCTTCAACTTTGAATCTTATTAATCCACCCCAAGTAACAGTCTCGGGATCTCAATCTCATATACTTCCTTTGGAACCACAAACACCAACTGTATTTAATAATAAGAACTTCTTAAGTAATTTATGTAACAATCCTGACAATATGCCTGCATGGCCTAAAAATATTTCTCCTTTTTACATTGATTACGCAACTGAAGTTATTCCTAGAGATCGTAACTCCAGTGACACTACCATAGGAGGAACTACGTCAGTCGGCACTTTTGAATCAGCAAAGCTTCCCTTAGATATTCTTAATGGATTTAAGCTTGGTATACTTTGGTATGGGTTCGGTGGAGAAGCCGCACTTACAGATCCAAGTAATTCGACAACAATCAAAGATAACTTTCTAACTTCTTTAAAATTTCATGATACAGTAACGGCACTCGGCGATCCTTCCAATCCAGATTTATCTTCAATTAAAAAACAATGTACACAAAAGTGGGCAGTGCCACGAGGAAGATTTTTTACTGGTGTTTGGAAAGACAATAATACCTGGGATCCTCCCTCTACTCTTAACTTAAATACTCCGCAAGGTTACTGGAACACACTTGCTCCATTAGTTGCTCGGACTTTATTTCATGCTGAATTAGTAGATTAATCAAATAGTGATGGAGTCTACTTGTTTTCTAAATCATTGTTTCTGACAACAAACTTCGCTGTCCACTAAAACCATTTTTATTTGCTACAAACTGAGTAAGCACAACATTAAGAACATAAAAAGAATTTAAATTTCTCTCAAAGATTACTCGCTCAGCTTCTATTAGATCTAGTAATAATTTAGAAAGCTGAGACTTTTCAGTATTATGCTTAGCAATCCTCATCTCATTTCTGACTGAATGCCTTATAAATGATAACGATACTTCAACCAACTCCTTCTCGGAATGCACCATACCAGCTAAGTCAATGGCTGCTTTTAGATCCCCCAGAATAATTTTAGAAACTAATTTTTCAATAGTAATAGCTAGATCCAATGATTCTATAGTAGTAATCAAATTTGAGACTCCACCATCTAAAAATGTTACAGCTTTCTCTAAAATTTCAGCCGTGACATCTTTACAGAGAGAGTTGGCAACGGAAAGTAACTCGTCTTTTTTAAGAGAATCAAAACACCACTTATGACACCGCGAGGCTACGGTTAGAGGTAATTTTCCTGAATTCTCAATAATGATAAAAAAATAAGTATTTTTTAATGGCTCTTCTAAGGTCTTTAAAAGCGCATTGGAAGCTGCTGGATGGAGCTTTTCAGCATCGTTAAAAATAACTATGCGCGCTCCCCCAGTAAAAGATTTTAATTGTAAAGTCGAGATAAGCTCTCTAATTGCCTTAACAGAGGAAACATCCTTATTGGTACAATCTATTGGATAGAAATCGGGATAATTTTCACTAACAAAAAGGTGGCAATTTTTACATTTTCCACAAGCGCCTAATTGTTCTTTTGATTTTTCACAAACAAGCGCGGCAGAAACTTCTTTTGCTACTAGAGTTTTTCCAATACCAGCCGGACCAACGAACATTAAACTATGAGAAAGCTTTTGGGCTCTACAAAGTCCAAGTAATGCTTCTCGTTGTATTTCATGCCCTATAATTTGAAGCTTATTCATAAACTCGACTCAAAACTTCTTGAACAGAATTCCAAACATCTTTACGATCCTGAGTAGCATCAATAACAAAAAAAGGTTCAGGTCGAGTTTTAGCTAAACTTAAAAATCCCAAGCGAATCCTATTGTGAAACGCCAACTCTTCATTCTCAAAGGAATCTGGACCATCTTTCAGAGGTGTGGATCCAGAACTTCCCTTATTTCTTTCTAAACCTGCCATTGGATCGATATCTAACAAGATCACTAAATCTGGTATTACCCCATCAATAGCAATCTTATTGATACTCCAAACAAGCTCTTCTCCAAGCTGACGACCATACCCTTGAAATGCCAGCGTAGAATAAAAATATCGATCACTAATAACGACCTGGCCGACATTAATTAAAGGACGGATTACCTTATCTGCATGTTGAGCTCTATCAGCTGCAAAAATAAACATCTCTGCCAACTCAGAAATCTCCCCTTTCTTTGCGCCCAAAACTAAACTTCTAAGTGACTTGCCGATCTCTGTGGCACCAGGCTCCCTTGTTGCCTTTGTTTTAATTCCCCGAGAAGTTAAGAATTTTACCATCTCAGCTTGTAAGGTTGTTTTGCCAGCCCCATTTAGCCCTTCCAACACAATAAATTTAGGTTTTTCTTTAGGAGAAAATTTTAATGGCTCGACTATCATACTGGGATCCTTAATTCACACATCACAACCAGTAAACTTGATACGCACTTATTCAAGCACCATTTTAATGCCATACTCTATCTGCTTCATAGTAAAAGGCTTAGTGATGTAGAGGGCCGCACCAAACTGATAACCTTCCATAATCTCACTATCTTTGTCTTTTGCTGAGACCATAATAACAGGAAGCTCTTTGTACTCTGGAATAGCTCTTATTTTCTCTAAGAGCTCATAGCCATTCATATGAGGCATCATTATGTCCAAGAAAGCAATTTGATAATCTTTGTTGGCCATATCATCGAGTGCTGACTGACCTGATTCGTAGCTTTTAGGGACCCAATCAAGCTTCTCAAGCATTTTAGCCAACATTTCTCGAGCATCGGAATTATCATCTACAACAAGGACGTTTTTTGAAGAGTTATTCATATAAATAGTAAAAAAATAATCCGACTATAGTGTTTTGCAAAAGTCTTTGCCGAATCACAAAACATAGCAATGCAGACTAGGTTAAATCTTATTTCTTGTTAACCCTTCGGGTTAGCTATGATTTTTAAAAAATGAAAAACACTATTTATTATCCCTCCGGGGGATAGTAACTTTCAAAAGCCTTTGCTTTTCGGCAAAGACTTTTGAAGGTTACTATAACTCTAGCATGAGGATTAATGAGGTTACAGCCCTTTCATGTTAATTCCTATAAAGTAAAACCCTCTAAACAATTGACCGAAGCCTCCTTTTATCGTAAATCTCTTTCCCTAGTAAGCTCTTACGTTACACTTGCCCAGGTAGCTCAGTCGGTAGAGCAGCGGACTGAAAATCCGCGTGTCGGCGGTTCAATTCCGTCCCTGGGCACTTTTTTCATGCTGTTAATTCTTATAAGTAATTCTTATGAGTAAGATCTCTCCAAGAATTAAATCAAGCACTACTTCTTCTACAAAAGAGCTTTTATCTGCTGAGAAATTACCAAATTCTATTTTAGTGCTTTGTCCTGACCAAACAAGAAGACAAAGAGCTGTAGAAGCATTAATAAAAAAGTTCGCTAAAGACAATAATGCCAATCATGAACAAGTTTCAAAATCAGTAGTTAAGTTTCATTCGGGAGATCTCAGCCTAAATGACATAGGAACAGTAAGAGACTCAATTCAAAATCTCTCTTTATTCGCTTCCGTAAAAGTTACTCTTTTTAAAGAGATCGAAGAAGTTGGCGCAAAGCTTACTGACACCATTATTGAACTTTCTAATTCAGATCTTGGTTCCTCCTTGTTGATTTTCTCTGGATCTAAGCTTCCTATTTCAAGTAAGATTTTCAAAAATTTTACTGTAAAAAAAGCTGCCTTAATTATTGATACTCCCTCATCTGAAGATGCAGTAAAATGGGCTTCAAAAGAAAGTAAACTTCTCGGATTAAACTTACCTTTAGAAACATGTCGGGCCTTAGTCACCCTTTCCGAAACGGAAAGCCTAATTTCGGAGCGGGCAGTAATTGATATTTTGCATGGTTTTCTTACTAAACTTGGCCTTTATGTCGAATCAGGATCGGTCACTCCAGAAGCATTAAAAGACATCTTTCCTGAATCATTTACTGCATCTGAATATGACTTTATTGATTCTGCATTACTAGGAAATCTTGCAAAATCTGAGATTCTACTCTCTACCTTATTTCAAAATGACAAAAATCCATTTCTTCTTTTATCAATGTTATCG
>JAWXBT010000131.1:0-6996 GCA_034440315.1 bacterium | reverse complement strand
TCCTAAGAGAAGATTTTTTTGGGCACGCAATGCAGATGCATAGTTAAAATCTTTATTTAAAAACTCCATGATGGAGCTAGAAATTCCAAAAAAATGATCTTTACCAGCTCTAAATGCAAGAACTGGAAATTCTAGTGAATGGTATCCAAATGGCTGAAAAAGTTCGCGCGGTAAAGGTAATTCCAGACTTAAGAGCTCTTCAACCGAAGAAATATTTATTCCCGATAAATCTTCTCTTAATAGTGCATTATCGAGTCGAGACATCATGTTATCGAGGGAAGCAATTGCCATATTTTCTTCACTTCCCAAAAGAACCATATCAGCACCAAATTCAAATAATCTTGCAAAAGGGAAAGATTTTATAAAATTATTTACAACTATACCTAAAGTTTCCTGATCCATATCGTAGGTATGAAACCACTGGGCATAAATACCACCATTAACAAGTTTACTCCTACCAAGATCGTAAAATTCTCTTGTGTAAACTCTTTCTACACCAGTAACCCAAGGATTACTTGGTTCGGAAACAATCAAATCATATTGATCGGAATTTGCACCTAGAGTTCTATAAGCATCTCCCATGTGCCATTTTAACTTAGGACTTTTTGAAGCATTGTAATTTGCAAAATCAAAATATTCTGCAAACTTTCTTACAAACGGCGAAATTTCCATACAATCAATTTCAGAGATATCTGGATACAAACTTAAACTGCCAATTGTTATTCCTGTGCCATAACCAATAACTGCCACTTTGCCAGTATTCGCTTTTCTAAAAAGAGCCGGTAAATGACCCAGTAAACGGGTAGTGACAAGATCTCCACCCATTGTTGAGCCATCTGGCTTTCCATTTACATATATAGTTCTAGATAAGTTAGAATCGGTAGCATTTGCAGGATTACTTGGGGATTTTATCTCAACTACTGATACAGATGTATTTGGATCGTCTTTATGAGCCAATAAAGTGTGTCGATTAAGAATAGTTTTATAAAAAACATCCGCGCCTTGATATGAATATGGTTTTGACTGTCTCATTCTGGCACTGCCCAGAGAAAAATATTCTTTTTGCCAAGCAGCGGGTATAGTTAAAATAAAAACAATAACTGAAAATGTTGCAATTACGAAATTTGATTTTGAAAGTTTAAAAGTACCGAAAGGTAAACTTGCCAGGACCGTCAAATAGGTAAGTACTATCGATACCCTAAATAAAACATCCAGATCGAAATAATACAGAGCTACGTAGCCACCAAGTACGGCTCCAAGAACACATCCGATTGTGTTAATTCCATATACTTTTCCAACAACGCTACCAAGATTTCCCATTTGCTCTCTTAGTGTTGCAAAAACCAAAGGTAAGGTTCTGCCTATTGCACCGATTGGAATTATCAAAATTAAGCTAAGGAGAATAAATAAAGTAATATGAAAGATGTAAAAGTTCGGACTTGCAGCTGAAAAGAGCGTGCGTACAACGTGTACTCCATATGGCCAATATGGAATTAAAAAATATAGTCCGCATAAAGAAATTAGAATTATATTCTGATTAATGAAAAGCGAGCGTCTAGCATTCTGAGTATTTCCAGCATAATAAGAGCCAACAGCAAGCATCAAAACAAAACTCGATACCACCATTGAAAATGAATACTCAGAGGCACCTGCTGAAATTCCAAATATTCTAACGATTACTGATTGTATCGAGATTGAATAAAAACCGCTTAAAAATGCAATTATCAAAGCTCTACTAAATTTAATTAAGGAGATCTTATCTTTTGAAATATTCAAATCAACTCTATCTGAGATACTGGCTGACGAGCTTGACTTAGAGAGTAAGATCAAAATTAACCCAACGACTATATTGATAACAGAAGTACCAATAACTGTTGGGGGTAATCCAAGATTTGGTAAAAGAATAAATCCAGCAAGGAGTGCTCCTAAAAATGCGCCACCAGTATTAACTGCATAAAGCCTTGCGTGAAATTTTGCCGAATCATTTAAATCTTTTGATAGGCCTTGAGTGAGAAGAGGTAAGGTTCCGCCCATTAAAATAGTAGGAACGCCAATTAAGGCTATACATAAACCAAGATCAAATAATAAAGCAGTACTGTGACTAATTTTTACGAAATCCCAAACAATCCCATATAACTTAGGAAATAATATTGCCCAGGCACCGATACCTATTTCGGTGTAGCCGCATATCTTGATTAATTGAGAAGGATTTAAGTTTTTGCTGATTCTACCAAAAAGATAGTAGCCAACAGAAAGGCCACCTAAAAAAACTGCCAAAACTAAACAGATAGATCTAGCTTCACTACCTACAATATTTGCAAGGTATCTCTGCCAGGAAACTTCGTAAATTAATCCAGCAGCGCCAGTAAAAAAAGTGACAAATAATACGAGGGCTCTATTCATTGATTCCCTTAAAAAGAATGTTGAACACCAAATATAACACTAAAATCCGCCGTTCCCTTTGAAGGATACGGATTCTCTCTTAATAAAAATTCAAAAATATTTTTTGGAGTAATTTCATACTTTAATCCTGTGTCGAGATATATTGCATATTCAGGAAACATCTGAATACTTTCCATAAGATCCGATGCAATATATGTGGCTACATTGAAAGAGAGCTTTTCCGAAAATTCATATTCAACTCCTAAAAAACCCTCAAAATGATGCCTTTTATATTCAATATTTCTCAAAAAAGTATCAGCGTAATATAAGTAAGCTCCGCCCCAATAGAAACTCCAGGGCATATACGATTTGGATCCTATGACTCCAAGGGTAATATCAACCGAGTCCTGTCCATAACTCTCTTCTGTTGCAGTCGGTAATCGAATTTCAGACAAAATTGACCAGGCTGGTTTTTGTATATTCCCACTCGTGAGTAAATATTTGGCACTTAAGGTAAGATCTCCTATCTCACTCCCTGTTTTGTTGAGACCGAAAGCTGAATCATCTTTGTTCAAGCCATAAATTCCAAATTTATTTTTAGGTTTGCCTCTTCTCTCTCCCCGAGGGAAACCTAATTTTTTGTGAAACTCATCTACAAAGGAATCTAGGTTTCCGCCTCCGCGCCAGACAAGTGGAATATTTGCTCCCAATTCTAAATTATCAAAAATTGAGTAGCGATAATTTATATTTGCAATTCTATATTCGCCATCAATCCTATATTTCTTTTTCACTAAAATATAATTATTTGAGATCGCATAAGTAAATCTTAACGAGCTCTCCCCTTTGGGTTTAACTTCAGGACTCATTGGTCGAAAAGAATTATGATTAAGAGCAAGGGGAAACTGATTGTCAATCTCTACAAACCCTCGACCCCAATTCTTGACTAGATCGTTAGCAATTGCAGATTGTGTAACAATACTTGTGAGCACTGAAAAAAATAAAAAAGTTAAGCAAGATCTCATGACCATTTACATAGCGTTTAAGTTATATTTGAGATAGGGATACTTAATGAAGTTTCAAGAATCAGCACCTAAAAACCATGTTCTTTGTGTAGATTTAGATGGCACGCTGATTAAATCGGATATGCTACTTGAGACTTTTCTGCTTTTAGCTTTTAAGAGCCCTTTAAAACTAGTTCTAATACCTTTTTGGTTGCTAAAAGGTCGTGCTTATTTAAAAAAGAAAATCGCCAATTTGATTACTTTCGATCCAGCCGTACTTCCTTATAATAAAACCTTCTTTGACTTTCTAAAACAAAAGCATGCCTCTGGTAGTAAAATTATATTGACCACTGCCAGTGATCAATCTATCGCAGACTCCATTGCTATACATCTTGGTATATTTGATCAAGTAATTGGTAGTAATGGAGCAATAAATAGAATCGGTTCTAAAAAACTCTCTATAATAAAAGAGCACTATGATACATTTGATTATGCAGGCAATGAGATCCGAGATTTAAAGCTGTGGAGAGAAGCTAAAAATTCTATTATTGTTTCAAATAAGCCATGGTTAGTTAATCGGCTAAAAAAGATAATAAAATTTTCTAATGAGTTTGTCGAGGAGAGTAATTTGATCAAGAACGTATTAAAAGCCCTACGAGTCCATCAATGGGTTAAAAATCTATTGTTGCTTTTACCACTATTTTTAGCCCATAAGTTTCAAGACTACTCAGCGATTCTTGATTCCGGTTTTGCTTTTTTTTCATTCTGCTTTTGTGCTTCGGCTTTTTATATTTTTAATGATCTTTCAGATCTAAATTCTGATCGACAACATCCAACAAAAAAAAATCGTCCATTTGCTTCGGGAGATCTTTCCATTGGCACTGGGATCATGATGGTACCAATTTTATTGGGCATCAGTATTCTTTTAGCTCTAAAATTACCAGGTCAATTTTTTAATGCTCTGATCATTTATGCAATTCTGACTGGGCTTTATTCCTCATATTTTAAAAAAATCGTAGTACTCGATGTTGTTATCTTATCTTCCTTCTATACGATCCGTCTCTTTGCTGGAGCCTTGGCAGTCAATGTTCAGATCTCTCAGTGGCTTTTAGCATTTTCAATGTTTATGTTTCTCTCCTTAGCATTTGCGAAAAGATTTTCTGAACTTTATGCAATGCGAGAGAGAAAACAATCAGAAGCCAAGGGTAGGGGATATGTTTCTGTTGATCTAGAACAAGTCTCTCAATTGGGATCCGCTTCTGGATACATTTCAGTACTAGTTATGGTCCTTTATGTTAACAGCTCTGAAGTAACAGCACTTTATTCTTCACCAAAACTCCTATGGCTTATTTGTCCACTCCTTCTGTATTGGATTGGGAGAGTTTGGATCCTTGCTCATAGAGGAAGCTTGCATGAAGATCCGATCATATTTGCCCTTAAAGACAAGGCTAGTTATATAGTAGGGATACTGGCAATCTCGATTACTCTTTTTGCAATATAGTAAAAAAATGACACTTCACTCTTGGGGACGATATCCAAAATCAACCTGTAAAGATCTGACTTACTTTCAGTGGCCATTTGAAACTTTACCTAAGAATAAAGACACTAAGTTTCTAGCATATGGTCAGGGTCGAAGTTACGGTGATGTTTGTCTTAATAATGATGGGACTCTGATCTCTACTCAACATCTTAATCGCTTGATCTCCTTTGATGATATTTCAGGAATTTTAAAATGCGAATCTGGTGTTAGCTTAGCAGAAATCTTAATGTTTTCAGTTCCCAGGGGTTGGTTTGTACCGGTAACTCCAGGTACAAAATTTGTCTCGCTAGGCGGAGCAATTGCAAATGATGTACATGGTAAGAATCATCATGTTGCAGGAAATTTTGGCAAACACATTACAAAATTTGAGTTATTACGGTCCGACGGCACTAGGTTAATTTGTTCTGAAACAGAGAATAGGGAATTTTTTACTTCAACCATTGCTGGTTTGGGACTTACTGGGCTTATTACATGGGCAGAAGTTAAATTGAAAAAAATAACTGGGCCTTTCATCGATCAAGATTCGATTAAATTTTCTTCTTTAGATGAATTTTTTGAGATTTCTAGATCCTCTGATAATGGCTTCGAATATACTGTTGCTTGGCTTGATTGCGTGGCTTCGGGAGCAAATTTTGGACGTGGAATCTTTATGAGAGGTAACCACTCAAATAAATCTGGCGCTGAGAAAGATGCATATCGCTCAGCCAAACTAACTGTTCCGATTGATTTTCCAAGCTTTGCTTTAAATAATTTAACGGTTACTGCCTTTAATTATTGTTACTACAACAAACAGTCTAGAAAAGAAGTTTCAAATACAATTCATTATAATCCTTTTTTCTATCCTTTAGATTCAATAAATAACTGGAATAAGATTTACGGCAAAGAGGGATTTCTGCAATTTCAATGTGTAATTCCAAAAAGTGATGGTATTTCTGCAATTAAAAAAATATTAAATGAAATTGTACTTTCAAAATCAGCTTCTTTTCTGGCCGTTTTAAAGGAATTCGCTGCTATTGAATCATTAGGAATGCTTTCTTTTCCAAGGCCTGGAATTACTCTTTGTTTAGATTTTTCCTTTAAGGGAAAAGAAACACTAAAACTCTTTAGAAAGCTGCATCAAATTGTTTTTGAAAATGGTGGAGCGATATATCCAGCTAAAGATGCTTGCATGAGCAGAGAAGAATTTGAACAGTCTTATCCAAGATTTTTTGAATTTAAAAAGTTTATCGATCCAAAATTTAGCTCTGATTTTTCAAGACGAGTCGGATTAACAACATAATATTTGAGGAAAAATATGTCTAATAAGATCCTTGTATTTGGAGCAACTTCCGCCATAGCAGTTGAAGCTGCAAAAATTTGGGCTCAACGCGGAGCTGAATTCTTTCTTGTTGCTCGCTCTAAAGAAAAGCTAGAAATAATTGCTTCAGACTTAAGAACTCGTGGAGCCAAATCAACTTACCTGCAAGTTATGGATCTTTCTGATAAATCAAGACACATAGAATTATTTCAAAATATTTCATCCCAGTTGGCGGATTTTGACACGGTTCTAATTGCTTATGGAACTTTGGGGGATCAAAAACGAGCCGAAGAGGCTTTTGAGGAAACCGAAAAAGAGTTAAATAATAATTTTCTCTCCGTTGTTTCCTTGTTAACCAGATTAGCAAATATTTTTGAAAAACGAGGGTCAGGATCACTGGCGGTAATTACTTCGGTTGCCGGAGATCGCGGCCGTAAGAGTAACTATGTTTATGGTACTGCCAAAGGGGCACTTTCCATATTTCTTTCAGGATTAAGAAATAGATTGGGTAAAACTGGAGTGGTAGTTTTAGATATTAAGCCAGGATTCACAGATACTCCAATGACAGCAAATATTAAAAAGGGACCCTTGTTTGTTAGTGCGTCAATAGTGGGTCAAGGAATTGTAAACGCTATCGATAAAAAGAAAGAGATAGTTTATCTGCCTTGGTTTTGGGAAATTATCATGATGATAATTCGAAATATTCCTGAGAAGATTTTTAAAAAGCTCAGTTTGTAATAGAAATTATTCCTTATTTTTTACTAAGATATCAGGAT
>JAWXBT010000130.1:0-3435 GCA_034440315.1 bacterium | reverse complement strand
CCCTTTAACGCTTATCAATTGTGCTGTCATACTTTTTCCCTACTGGCTAATTTATTTTTTACTATCCCATTATTTCTGTATTGAGTCAAGGTCGCACCCGATTTGGGTAGCTCTGAACCGTGAATCCACGATATTCCGCGACGACGTTACGACATCTAGAGGAACATGATGATTCTAGCTGACACCTCAATTTGGATCGGAAATTGTAAATTCAAAAAATTGATGGCTTAGAATCCTTATTCCAATATGGTTTAATAATTATTTACAAAAGGCTCGTTGGCTGAAATGGCGCAAAATCGTTCCGAATTCATAATTACAGCATACATCAATGATTTTACATACTTATTTAACTGGAATCAGATTGATGGAGAAGAGATTGCTTGTAACTTACTTCCAAAGGATAGAAACAGCTAAAGCTTTTGTGATTTGGTGCTGTAGCTCAGTGGTATATCGCCTTTACGTTCTACAAGCCAATCAGGTCGGTTTTGAGGACTCACCGAAATTGTCATGACATCACCGTCTGGAGATGGTTGATAGACATAGCGAAGATTTTTGCAAATTACTGACGATTCTATTTCTATTAAAGTCGGCGGGAATTTACCCACTTGAGATGCAACCTCACGCAATCTGAGGATTTTCTGCGTTAACTCCATATCGATTTGTCGCCTAGTTTGTTTGCGTGAGTGAATTGATATGGAACCTCCGATAGCCCCTAGAGTATTCCACGATGAAACTTGTGATAGGGTCTCATCAGGAATGGTTTTGCAAGGATCTTGACTAAATATAATTTCAAGATTTCGCATCTTCGTTTGCCATAGATCGACAGCGGACAATGTGAAGTATGGTTGAGTAAAAATTTGTAAAATTCGACTGAGAAAAGAAGAAGACGACTCCTCCATTTCTGAACCTCCTTTTCTTAGAGGGAAATTCCGAATAAGTCCGTAATTTTTAAAATTCTCAAATTTGAGGGAAGTCACAAACATCTTATTTGTGTATGATGAAACCAATCTTCTTTGCCAAACTGGAGAAGAGATTTCAATCTTACGTAAACCTCGAACGAGAGCTCCATAATTTATCATTGAGTAAAGTTGAGGGAGGAAATCATGGCTTTCACTCAGATATTGATTGAGCCTCCAAAACGCCTCTAGAGAGTCGATCATGGGTTGATATCTTCCAAGGCGAGAATTATTTGTCGCATCAACTATTAAGATTTGCTGCAAAACATATAATCCATGATAAGTTTTACTTTCAATCCCCGAGTGATAATTGATTGTAGCATCTAAATCAAATGCCTCCCATCGTGGGATGTCGCTTTTTAGCAGGTGGGTACGAATAGCTGCGATGTCTTCTGAATGTACCGAAAGATATTGTTGCAAAGATTTAGAAGGCTCTGAAGTAGAGTTATCTAAGTACTCCCAAAGATCGTCTCTAACTTGATCGAATTCCTTTTGAGATGCTTCAGTTGCTATGTCGAGATTGCTTTTTTCATCTTGAACCTTAACCAACATCGGTATCCCCAACTTAGCTCTTAGCTGCTCAAGTTTGTGAGCAGAATTATTTGTTTCAGTTGTTGGGAACTGACGCACAAGCTCATCTTTTGTTACCAAAACTGACTGCTCTAGCTGGAATGCAACCAAGTTGCCAACTACAACCCATATCACTAGAAAACTAATACTGATGATGTTAAACCAATGCAAGATAAAGCGAAATATATTCCGTTTGGTTTTTTGTGGTTTAGAAGCAAATCTAGAACTAAAGATAGAATTTTTTAGCATGATTTTAGAGTGAGGTTTCAGTTGGTTCATTTTGAGCGACAATATTCCTACTCATTTTGTTGCTTTGACCAATAGGAAGCGAAGCAAAATGCTCTAATAAGCTCCTATGTGTAAAGATATATCCACCGCCGATTCTTTGAAGAAGAATACTGTTTGTCGAATAGTTTAGGAAATTCGTATAGTTCCAAGGACTCCAGCCACTGCCATAAAGGACTACTCTCAAAAAGAAATGTTTTAATGTCGCCTCTAATGCAAACAAGCCGAGCAATAACCCTAAAGCTGCACCCACAAAGATTGGTAGACCAAACAGGATAAATAGAGATGCTAGAACTCCAGAACCTATAACCGACAGGATAATACCATTCCTGAGCGATTGCCATATCCCTTGATTGGGAATTGTACTTCTATCGATTTCTGCGCCAGCTAATCCACCTAGAAACCCGCTAATCAATGCTCCAACTAACTGTCCGATGAGTCCGCAAATCAGCAAATTGATTGACAGCAAAAATAGTAAGGATAGTATGAAAGTATCAGTCATATGATTAGCTTCTGAATAAAGGGACTGGGATTTTAGAATCAAACAATTGAGGCTCCTTTGTAAGTACCGATCATTTTATTGGTTACAATTCTTCCATGAAGGTTTGGAAGATAATGAATACCGAAAAATCAACGAACGTAATAAGTACTCCTACGATTAAGCCAAACGTTAGCCCAATCCCCTGACCTTTTCTCAGATTTTCTCGGAAGTTCTTCCAAGACCATTTCAAGGTTTCAGTAGGTACGATCGGCCTTTTTAGTAAACCGAAAATCATAAAAGCACTTAGAAAAATCAATACTGAAAATAGAAATAGCCAGACAGGATTTTGGATTTGCCTCCAAATACCTAGTCCCAAAACTCCTACTAAGCAAACCCCTGAAAAGAAAAAATTTCCAACTTTGCTGAGTCCTTTGTTGTTGAACCTAGATCTAAATCCCCAAAGGATTGAAATAACAAAACTATTTAGAAGTGCACCTTCAATGACTTGGAAATACAAACTCCCTCTAGAATAATTTGTAAGAGCAACCATCTGAGCGAAGGTTGGGAGTTCTCCACCAAGCTGCTTAAAGATTTTATCAGCTTCAATTAGGGCTCTTGATGTAGTTACCTGAATTAAGATTTCAATAGAACTGGGTAAAAGAATTAGGCAAATAATCGGTGCTAGAACTAACGCTGTTAAAGTGGCATAAATTGCTCTCGGATTTTCCGTTAGCCAACTCGATTGCATTCTCTCGATCAAAAAGACAGTTTGCGACTCATTCTTTAATTGCCTAGCCAAAAAACCCAGCCATTTTTTCACCTTACTTGGCGCATACTGCTTGTCTGGTCGCCGCCTCAGCATTCGATCGATATAAGTATCAAACAAATGTTGAACGTGATCATCAGACAGACTCATCTTAATTAAATCCGTCACTGACATGCCGCGATAAGCGATCGCTATAATATTCGCCATCAACGGAGTCTTCGCCATTTCTAAAAGCTTGGCATCTGTGGTCAGCATTGATCTCACACCTTCTAGTTCAGCACCGAGGCGATCGAAATATTCATACACTTGGGCTTCTTCTAACGGCTGAATGAAAATCGCACCTTGAAACTGCAAGCTCTGCGTCAACGCCTCATAGT
>JAWXBT010000129.1:0-4238 GCA_034440315.1 bacterium | reverse complement strand
GCAAATATTATTTTTTGTCCTAAATAACCTGCTGAATGTAGGATAAAGCGATCGCCACAGCTTATTTTTGTGCGTGGATTTTGTCGTTTAGCTTTGATGGTGGCGCGTTGCGGCGCATTTGTTCGGCAAAGTCTAAGCGGCGCTGGATATCGGTATCGAGTTCTTGTTTGTGATCCCAGTAGTAGGCGAGGGCTGAGTAGATTTTGCTGAGGGCAATGTGGGGATATTGAAAATGTAGTTCTTCGGGACTCCATCCATAGGTGAGGTGCGATGTGACTAGCTCGACAACTTTCATGGTTGTACCAGCAATAATGGCTACTCCTTCGCCTTGGAGTTGAATGTGCATGTATTGAGTAGGTGTATCGATCATAGTGCCGATCTCCAAAGCGTTATGTCAATTATATCTAACACCGCAATACCCCACAATTTTTTCCTTTTACCTTTTTACTTTTTCCTTGCCTCAATGCCGCACATTGCGCGATCGCCATCGGTGGCGTTGGGGTTATTGGTGAGGTAGTCGCATAGCCACGCGCAACCTTTTACCATGAGGTCGTCAAAATCTAAATTTCATAATTTTACAGGGTTGTCATTACTGGAAGAGGCGATTCCGTTAGATTTAATGATGAACCTTGTAAATAGAGGGTGTCATAGCTAAGATCGATTCCATTTGACCATTCTATCGATCCTGCTACAACTCGCACAGAAGCGAATAGTGAGAGGCTTTTCAGTTGGCTAAATACGCCTTTGTTGAGGTAGGGCTTTAAATCGAAGATTCTTTGTTCGCCGTTTTCAAACCACAGCATTAAGCAATGGTTGTCTAGCGTTTGAACTTTTTTGATGTAAGGATTCATAATCATTTCTATTACTTTAAAGGATCAATTCTGAAAGGTTCTTGACCGTTAACTGCTAGTTGCTAATCAGCTATCTTCTGCTGAGTTGAGATCTGAAAAAATAGATTAAGGGGAAGGCTTTTTCGGCTCAATAGTAGGAAGGGGTTCTCCTTCTTCTGCTAGACTTCGCATTTCCTCACAATCAGTACCTTCCATAAAAAATCCAGTTTTAATAACTCCATTTTTTAATTCCTTGGTAGTCGAGATCGTACATTCAACAAATGAATCATTCCTCGGCAAGCCTGCTAGAAATACGAATGCAAGTAGAACTAAAACATTTAGCTGTGATGTGAGGATTTCGCGCATAGAACTTTATACTGGTGTTTTGTTAGAATTTATCGTAAAGCCGAAAGTCACAGGTAAATCGCCTTCTTCATATTCAGCCCATTTTGGCAGATTTTGCATTTCAATTGTCATTTTTTGTCCATTATCTGTAACTCGATAATCATATTGGACAGTTTTACAAATTGTTTAATATTCAGTGATTTGGGAGTTTAATGGAAAAACAGTTTTTTTGGCAGTGTTATTTTTTGATATTAAGATTTTCTGTGTAAATTCCCACTCAAGCAATCTTCTATATGGCTTGAACATTTGAGTTAAGTAGATTTCTTGAGATCGCCCGATCACATTCCACCAAGCTAAGGTTGCTTTTGTCTCTTTGCTAATTGTGTCACGATCAAACAAACAGATATTATCTAGATTCTTAATCCTTTCTAACATCTTCATGTTTTTATGCCAGTAATCAATTCCTGACAGCTTTAAGTAAGGACGTTGAAACGGAAGTAAAACCTTCTCATACAGTAGAGGAGATCTCTTCTCAATTGTAAAACTATCTACTTTTTGACTAAATTCGCTTGAAGCAATTTGCAGAAACTTTCCCATGAAAAGATTCTCAAACTCTATGGCAGGGAATATTAATTTAGGATAATTTGGTTTAGTTGATTGCAGCACTTCAATCGGCAAACTAGTTTTACGCAAAAATGCTAACTGATCCGTAAATAAAATGAGATCGGCAAGTTGACCAATAAGCGATCCTTGTTCTTGTAGAGCAAGGTTTATATTCCGAGATGCTATGAGAATGTCAAGTACTTTCTGGATTTGCCCAGTCTGATAATGTTGAATAGCCTTAACTAAAAGCAATCGTTTGATAGTAGACCAATCTAAGAAACCAGGTAAAGCAGTGTTGGTATAGTTTATAGGATCTGTAAAAGCTACTGATAAGTCTATATTTTCAAAACTTGGCGGCGTGTTTTTGAGAATTGTGATAATCTCTTCAATGATTGTGGATTTGGAAGTAAGATAACTTTTTATATCCTCTGGAATTGGATTTATTTTGCTATTAGATGTTTTTAGCTGATTAATATATTCTCCAAAAGCGTAACCAATGTTTTTTTCATATTCTACGCCACTTTTATAAAATTCTAATTTACGTGTAAACTCGATTAATCTGATCGCAGAATCATTTGCTTCTTTTTTGGGATAGCGTTGCAAAAACTCCTCTTGAGCTTTTATCATGGGTTGTTCGAGATTGGTTGCCAGTAAATTTCCTACAGTAAGCCATAAGACCAAGATGCCAACGATCAGACCATTTGCAATAAGCAAAAATCGTTTTTGCTTCTTTTGTTTGACTCTATCCTTGATAATATCGATTTCATTCATATTTTTAATTTCGCTCATTGTAGATTTCAGAAAAGTGTTCTAGTAACAATCGATGAGCGAAAACATATCCACCGCCTATCTTCTGCAATAGAATACAATCTGTTGTGTAGTTTAGAAATTCTGCATAATTCCAAGGGATTTTGCTATTAAAAAATAGTAAGACTCTCAAGATAAGATGCTTAATGCCAATTGAACCTCTATTAACAGCGATAAGTATCCCACTCCAAAATCCAACCACTCCTATCAATGTCAGTATCCAGAATAAATCTTTGGGCAAGGAGTCTATATTGCGAACTAAATTAAAAAAGATAACACTAACGCTAAGTAGAATAGTAGCTATAGCTATAAGCAGACTCGTTCTAACTGATTGCCGAATACCTTCATTGGGAGTCGTTGTATTTGAAATTGCCTCTCCTCGACGACCACCAACAATCCCCCCAACTAATGCACATATGGGTTGAGCAATTAGAGCAAATACTAAAGCACTTGTTGATCCGAAGAACATCATCAAAACAAACTGATCAGATACACTAAGAGGAGCCATTTCACTAAAACCTGCTTCCATTATCCCATTCATCGGTGCTCTTAATCTGTTCTCATCGCCATTTGCCACTAAGAAACCTGAAACTAGACCTGAAACTAAACCTATGATTAATCCCCAAATCATGCCTTTGTTAGCGCTTTCCTTAGCATTTTGCCAAGACCAGCTAAACTTCTGTAATGGATTTATTGGAGATACAAGCATTCCCCAAAGTATATAACTTATAAATCCAGTTCCTATGACAAAAAAAGTGAGTGAATAACCCACTTCTATAACCGTAAGTTTTCTAAAATCAACGCTTGATACAAAATAAGCCAACCAAAAAGGACTAGCTATTAATCCAAACTGGAAGCTACTAAATCTGCTGCTTTTCATCAGTTTTTGGAATGTTATAAAAATAAGTCCTGATACTAGTCCAGCGATTGTAAATAAAATTCCCCAATCAAATGTAGTAAAACTTCCATATGATACCAGCATAAACTCCCCAGCATAGTTTGTAAACGCAGTTTTGATACCGATATTTTGAGAGGTGGAGATTATAAAAGGGAAAATTGTAAAGCATGATATAAAAGCGAGTAACGATACCCACCACCGAGATTTTTCTCTCATGAGTCCATACGTTAATCCCAAAAGTAGAGACTCAATTAAAAAGAAACCACTTGTCACTTCACTGATCAATAAAGTCGGCAGAATAATAAATGTTGTCGCATATAAAGTAGCCTGAAGACTGTTTTGTAACCATGAAGGCTGAATTCTCTCAATTAAAAAGATAGTTTGTGACTCATTCTTTAATTGTCTAGCTAGAAACCCTAACCACCGCTTCACCTTACTTGGAGGATAGTTTTTATCAGGTCTACGGCGGAGCATACGGTCGATATAAGTATCAAACAAATGCTGAACATGATTTTCCGATAAGCTCATCTTAATCAAATCAGTTACCGACATACCTCGATAGGCGATCGCCATAATATTTGCCATCAAAGGAGTCTTCGCCATTTCTAAAAGCTTGGTATCTGTGGTCAGCATTGATCTCACACCTTCTAGTTCAACACCGAGGCGATCGAAATATTCATACACTTGGGCTTCTTCTAACGGCTGAATGAAAATCGCACCTTGAAACTGCAAGCTCTGCGTCAACGCCTCATAGT
>JAWXBT010000128.1:0-4839 GCA_034440315.1 bacterium | reverse complement strand
CCATTAAAGTAAGCGTTACCATCACGATAAAATTCAGGCATATTAATAACAGCCTCAACATCTTGAGCAGTCAGAGGAGGCTGTCTATAAATCCCTTCCTCGAATCGTTGGCGGTTGAAATAAGTAACCAGATTGTGGCATATAAGCTGGATTAAATATGGTTGTCCATATGTAAGCTTGTAGATGAGCGTAACTGCATCAGGATCATAATCCAAATTAAACTCTGGAGATGGGCTAGTGATCAAAACTTTAGCAGCCTTGGGATTGATAAAACTAACTGGAATAACTTGGACGCTTCCGAATAGAGGATTCCAATAATCATGAGTCTTTTCCTGTAAAGTATGAAGCCCAGCGAACACCATGACAAACCAAGAATAAGTCTGGATCAAAGAACGCCAAAACCCAAGTAAACGCGCTTCGAGTTTACCTTCATAGATCAATTCTTCAATGATTTCAAATTCATCAATTGCAATAATAATTTTCTGATTGTTGCGGAAGATATCAACTTTTTTTAAGAAGCGATCAAAGGTGGTTGAAGAATTCTTTTCAAGGAAGTCACTTTCTACTGGTTCGTCAAGATACTCTTTAGCGTTAGGAAGCGCGTCATAGATTGCGAGAGCTAGATTATAAAGAAGTTCTCCAGAGCTTTTGACATCACCAACACGCTGCATATTAAAATCAATAATTAGATCTTGACAAAATTTTTCAGGTAAATTGCGAAGAACAGAAGTTTTTCCCATGCGGCGATGCCCATACAGAACAACAGAAGGGATTTGACCAGTGGTATTCCAAAGCTCTTCAAAGCGAAGTAAGATATCTTCTCGTCCAACGAAAAGACTTCCAGTAATAGGATTACCCACAACATAAGGATTAGGAATAGGAGTAACAAGTTTGCGTATAAAGTTCTTCGGTTCTCTCAGTGTTTCAATGTAAAATAAGATAATTTCTTGCCAAAAAGGATTGTTAACATGCTCTAAGAGCATATTCTCTTGATTGATATTGTGGATTTCTATGGCAGCGAGATAGTTCTGGAAATTTATGTGGGCAAACTCATATTCACCTGGTTCTCGCTCCACAAGTAGTTCGCTCACCTGCACGATTTCCTGGAGCCAGTCCACTAGATTAATATTTTTAAACTCTAAAACAACCTGCATCTCCAGAAAATCCATCAATTCTCGATATGAGATGCTTGACTGATCCGTTTTTGCCATTTCTAATGCAATCGCCTGCAAAATTACTTGGCTTTCTGCAAACGATAGATGCATCCGAATCTGTTTTACGTTTGGTCGATCATTGAGCTGAATTTTGAAAATACCATTATATAACTCAGTCCTTTGCCTGGGTAATTCTGAATAATAGCAGCGATGAAAAGTTGTTAGCATATTCAGTAACAGAGGATTTTCTGATAACACTCGAAGTTCGATGCGATCGGGATCTACTAGTTGAGATAGCAAGTTTTGAGATCGTTTTTCTGCCACTACCTTTGCTTGTGCAGCCTGTTTTTCACTGTGGAAGGATCGTTCTTGACAAAGATACCAACGTCTTATGAATGCCTCTTGCTGAACTTGGCTAAATTTTTGCACAAAAAGAGGAACTGTAGGACGCTTTGAAATATAGTCTTGATAACCAGTAGGACGTGAGGTAATGATAAAAATTGAATGGTCATATTCTTGCATCTGTTGACTGATCCAATAGCTTATCCCTCGACGCTGTTCTGTGGGTAGTTCATCAAAGCCATCCAGCATTACTAGAGCCTTGCCCTGTTGCAAGAGGATATCAGCCCACTTAGGTGGGATACTCAGTGTAGTATTTCCGAACAATCTCGGTAAGTAATACTTAGTAATTAGAGTTGGCAAATTGGGAGGATTAGCCTGCGCTATCTCAACTAGCCATTCGCGCAGATAAAGAAGAAACGGTATAAGTTTGGGCGCGTCGTATCGATGGTGTTCTTTTTGACTATAAATTTGTAAGACATGATGTAAAAGAGTTGTTTTACCAAATCCGCCTGATCCTATGATAGCAATTTGACGAAAAGCAGTATCTTTGCGCGATCTGCGAATAACATCCCAGATATCTAAGCTGTCGGAAGTAGAGGAGCCTAAATATCCACTTAATTGCAATGGAACAAATACTTCATCCAACAAGGGAATTGCTATTTTGTTTGAATTAAACCCTTCGGTAGTATACAATTGGTAGACTTTTCTTTGCTGTTTAAGATATTTGTTGTCGAAGTCTGACAATTTCCATTTAAGGGTTTCATTTAAGCCATTTAACCAAAGAGTTAATGCATCTGCGTCATGCTTTCCACGTTCCGCATAAATTTCACTGAAGCGTTCTATAAAACTTCTGCTATATGCTGCCCAAACTAATGTCCCAATGGTTATTGGGAAGATAGATAAGGCTGGCACCCATTCCTGCTTCAGCAAGAAGCTCATAAACGGATAGCTACTTGCCCCGAAAGGTGACCATTGTATTATTGCACCTAACATTTTCTGGGTTTGGCTTAGCTTAGGAGCATTTTGTTTTTCTTTATATTCCTGAGGCATGGTTTCTAACTTTTATATTTAAGTTGTCTTTTCCTTAAGAGATCCTACTCACTTTTTGATAGATAATCCTTGTAATTTTTCAAATATTGTTTAGCTGCTAACTCTAATAATTGTTCGGGTTTGCCCTCAGAATCTAGATATAACTGTCGAATTTGTGTCTCACTAAATTGCATACTAGCTTCTTTGATGCAATCTATCAAAAATGCTTTAACTTGTAATAGTGAAAGCATTTTTATATCTATCTGGCGACATATACCAACAAGTGGTGAAGCTCGAAGTGGTGAATCTGGAAATAGCTGATTCAAAGGGGTTTGGCTAGCAATTACTAAACTAAATGGTACGTCCTTACCATCGCACAGACTATAAAGCTGATCTCGTTCATTTTTTGTAAATCGTTGATCATCTGCTAATTGATCGATTTCATCTAAGCATAAAACATACTGTTTTCCTGTTAATAAACGTTGTAATCTATAACCTCGCATGGGTGGATGTATGTTTAACTCTGAGCATAATGCTTCAAAAAAATCTTTCCCATCTTCAATACAACGCATATCTAAGTAAATAAAATTTTCAACTCTGCGCCTCATCTTAATGCGCCCATTCTGGAAAATTTGTTTAAGCAACCATGTTTTTCCAACTCTTGGCTCTCCAACTAAACTTCTATTTGAACCTTTATCTAATTCTTCAAAAAGTTGCCGTAGTAACTCTTCTCTTCCTGAATGGTAACTCAATGCATCTAGTGCTTTTTGACCCTCAAATGGGTTGCTAAATTCTCCTTGAAAATTCTTCTGTTTAAGATATTCGTAGAATTCCCTATTTTCTATTTCTAAATCCGGAAAGTGTTTTACTACTTCAACAATAGAGATTGCTAACCCTCCCAAATCTGTTGATCTTCCACGAGTATCACTAACCAACCCGCAGACTTTACCTGTCTCCTTGTTCAGTATCGGAGCACCACTATGTCCTGGTCTAATCTGACCTGCCTGAAACTTAATCAGACTAACTCCCTGATCCGTGGCATTTCCCTCACAATTGACAGTGACTCCTGCTCCTTGAGGAAAATCATCTGGATAGCCGTAGATGTATAGTTTCTGAAATGGCTGAAATTCCTTGTCCAGCAATGCACACGGGGGATGCTCTGTTAAAGGAGATAGTTCTTCGCAGTGTAGTAGTGCTAGATCTATAGGTTCAGAAATAAATTGTAGGACTGTTGCTTTTCCTAGACTTCGTCCCTGCCATTGCACTAGAATCAGTCGCTCTTTATAGCTAGCCACTACATGAGCACAAGTTAGAATTGTCGCTTTTGCAATGAAAAAACCAGTCCCCCAAACTAATTCATTAGAGAGAACTAGTTTAACAGTACATTGCTGCATCAATTCATAGAGAAGTTGGGGCATGAATTAATATCCTAAGTAGAGGAAGCCAATTTAGAGGTGTCAGGGGATGAGGACTTTTCCTTGTTTTCCCACTCCAAAGTAATTTCTAGATTTGCCTTACCAGTCCCTCTCACAAAAGCAGCAACTAGACTACCTTGTTCAATCCCCACCTCAACTCCATATTTAACAGTGGCTTTAGTAGGTTTGACTGCTTGAATAGGCGCAGCAACTATTTGAGCCATCTTCTCGATAGCCTTGGATACTGACTCAAAAGGAAGCGCTCCTGCTTTCACTTTCTCACGTCCAGTCCCTACCACCTCTATTTGGGCAATTACCCCATCACCTAAATCCACCGTAATACGCTCTGTCACTGTATCAAGTTCTTGCATAAGTACTCACTTTAAGTATTGGTCAAAACGTAACCGAATCCTAACACAAGTAAATGCTGATAAATACTATTAAATGGCTCATTTAACCTTAAACGTTTTGCAGGTAACTTCGCGTCGCGCTTCACTCCGACCCCAAAACGAAGCAAGCTAAGTAGTTAGCCAAAATTAATTACATAGTTTTGACCAAATTCACTGAGAATTTTTTCGACAGAATCAACCAAACTTTGCCAGCATCGGTAAGCACTTAAAGGGAGCCATGCATACTTGATGAATCGCCATAAGATTTCAATCAAATTTAACTGGGGAGAATGACTAGGCAAGTAAAATATCTCAATCTGACGCTGCTTCCACTCGGATAATTGGTCGAGCATAATGTTACTGGTGTGAATTGGAGCTTTGTCAACGACAATCACGGTACGTTTGCTGACTTCGGGGGGGTGCGACCTCTATCTGATAAAGCCTTACTGCGTAAGCGTTCTGGCGTTCTCTAATGCAGTACACAATTTCTGGAGGGATTCGATGAAAGCT
>JAWXBT010000127.1:0-10999 GCA_034440315.1 bacterium | reverse complement strand
GCTTATAGAGAGATTATAATCGATAGACCGACAGCGATTACTGATGAAACTACTTCAAATGAAGAAAAGAAAGATCAGCCAAGATTAGGAATATCGCTTTAATAGGTTTAGCTAAAATAGCAAAAAATACCCCCTATTATAGAGAAAATAATCCGAAACATTCTTGGTTATTAGAACATCTAACCCGTGTATTGTGAAAAGTTTGTCAGCGGAGCTATCTATGCCTATTGAAAATGCTTATCCACATCTGAGCAGCCATCATCCCCCTACTAAATTATTATCGATACTCTGTCAGGGTCGCAATGACAGTTATATGGGAAACTTTCTTTGGAGACTTAGCACGGTTCTCAATAATTTTGCTCGAAATTTAAAAATCTTAGGAATGGAAAATCAGGTTGAAGTAATCATCACAGATTGGGGTAGTCAGGTGCCATTATGGAAATCCCTGCAATTAAGCAGTGATGCCAGAAAAAATTCAAGATTTATTGTAGTACCACCTGAACTAAGTAAAATTTACGAACTCGATTCCATATATCCTGCTTCTTATCCTGCAAATACGGCTGCACGACGGGCAAGCGGAGAATATCTATTGCATTCTGATGCAGATGCTTTTATGCCATTGGATTCTCTTTGTAGGCTTTTGTACTGCTTGAAAGTTGGAAGAGTTAACGACTATTCACTTGATGATTCATTCTTTTGGGCCTCTAAATACCATATTCCGAATACTTTAATTGAAATGAATCCTTCTCTTGATGCAATCGAAGAACACATCTCAAAAAATTGGCAAAATTATGTACGAGAAGGCGTTAATAAAGAGCTTTTTCAAGGTAGCGGCGTATGTCTATTGATGAAGCGAGAAATGTGGTTTGAAACCCGAGGCTGGAACGAGAAACTGATTTATTGGGGATGGAATGATATTGATTGGCACACAAGATTAGCAAGTAAGTACCGCTGGGAAGACTTAGAGCTACAAGGTATGAAGGTTTTTCACCTCGAACATTATAAAGATCGTTTTGGGGACTATACCAAGGAGCTTCAAAGAAAGTTTAATGATCCGGTGCCTCCGACTTGCATTGCACCAAATCCGGAAAATTGGGGATTAGCTGATCATTATTTACAATATTATAATGGAGATGGAGTTAATATTACACCTTCATCTAATCGGCAAATAATAAGTAATGAAGTCTTGAATATAATCCTGTAGGAAGATAAGAGATTCAGCATTACAGGATCAATAATCATTTATTATCAGCGATATTATTTAATTGCAGAGGATCTTTCTCTAGGTCGTATTTCTCAGTGTGATCATTTTCATATGTAATTGTAACTGTTTTTCCGGTATGGATGGCCTTAAATCTAGGTTTATTTTCTGATTTTTGTCCCCAGCCTTCAATTTGCAGTGATTCTCGAATAGAATTTAATTTTCCAGTAATAAGCGGCATAAGAGATTTGCCATCAAAACTTTCTGAAAATTCAATATTACTTAAGTCAATAATAGTTGGGGTAATATCAATATTGGCAACTAATGCATTAGAAGATTTAGAAGACAATCCAGGAATTTTAATTGCAAATGGCACATGGATTGCTTCCTCGTAAGCCACATCTTTTCTTATTAGTCCGTGTTCTCCCCAGAGAACTCCGTTATCTGAGATATAAAATATTACAGTATCTTCACTAAGATTAAGTTCTTTAATAGAATTTATGATTTTTTGAATTGAACGATCTAAAGCAATCAAAGAATTTAGTTGTCTTTGACGGGCATTGTCATTAATTCTCCAAGTTTTATCAGTAAGTAAATTTTCTTTTACCCAATTTGGCTTATCAGATTTATCACCTTCTTGATAACTCTCAGGTCGAAAAAGGGGATAGTTGGGGTTAGTTTTCCTTTCTTCTGGTGCAGGAAGGGCTGGACTATGTGGAGCATTGGGAGTGAAATATAAAAAGAATGGTTTTGTAGATAACTTTGCTTTCTTTAAGAATTCTTCGGCATAATCAGCAAAGATATAAGTAGAATATCCAGAAACGATTTTCCATTCTCCGTTAACATTTAGTTTGGGATTATAATATTTGACGTGCCCCCCACGATGGGAGATCCAAAAATCAAACTCTGACTTAGGAGTTCCATCCCAAGAATTTAAGTATTTTCCAACAATTCCAGTAAAATAACCATTTTCATGCAGAGCGTGTGCAATTGTTTTTTTATTTAAAGGGAATGAATTAGTATGAACTCCGTGATTTGAAGCATTTAGGCCAGTCAAAATACTTGAACGACTGGGACAACAAGCCGGAGTTGTTACATATGCCTTAGAAAAACTGATGCCTTTTTCAAAAAGTTCGGAATAGGTAAAAGGCATCACATCTTTAACAGAATCGTATCTTTGATCGTCACTCACAATGACAATAAAGTTAGGCTGATCAGAAAAAGTAAATTGAGATTTGTCTTTTCTACCAGAAAATAATGCGAAAGAAAGAGTCACCAAAAAAATCATTATAGTTGGCAGGAATCTTCTCACGAGTGATCTATGCCAGCACTTCGATAAGCTCTGAAACTACTCTTTCAGCTTCTTCCGTTGTCATGGCACCGAAGATTGGCAGAGATAAACAATGATCGGCTAAGAATTCAGTAACAGGAAGATTAATCTTTGAAAACTTTGTAGCCCATGCAGGTTGTCTATGAACACCGTATGGATAATGAATACCGGTAGCAATCCCTCGGGCTTCCAACTCTTTCTTTAATTTTTCTCGATCGGGAACAGTAATAACATAGAGATGATAAGAGGAAGTTGAATCTGCAGTTGGTTGAACAATTTTTAATCCAGGTAATCCGGGAAGTTTATTATTATAAATAGCTGCGACAGCCTGTCTATCTTTTGTCCATTGATCCAAAAATTTTAGCTTGGCAGATAAGAAAGCGGCCTGCATACCATCCATACGCATATTCCAGCCAAATTTGAGATGCTCGTATTTTTTTCCTTTTCGCCCGTGATCGCGAATACTGCTTAACTCTTCAGCTAAAGCCTGGTCACTAGTAACAATAGTTCCAGCATCACCAAGAGCACCAAGATTTTTGCCAGGAAAGAAACTATAGCTACTTGCCATTGGCAAAGATGAAACAGATTGACCTTTGTACTTTGCTCCATGTGCTTGGGCAGAATCTCCTAAGCAAGGAATGTTGTGCTTTTTACAGATCGCCAAAATAGCATCCATATCGCAAGCATGTCCGTAAAGATGAACGGGCATAATCGCTTTTGTTTTCGCAGTAATGGCCTTTTCAACTTGAGTTGGATCCATCAGTCCAGTTTCAGGCAAAACATCAACTAAAATTGGAGTAGCTCCAACTGATACAATTCCTTCAACAGTGGCAAAGAAGGTATTTGAAACTGTGATAACCTCATCACCGGCTTTGATTCCTAGAGCAAGAAGCATCAGTTCGACACCATCAGTGCCATTAGAGCAGCCAATTGCAAATTTATTTTCTGTATAATCAGCCCAGGATTTTTCCCAAGCCAAAACCTCTTCGCCTAAAATGTAACTATTCTTTGCAGCGACTCTTTCGAATGCTTTTCTAAGTTCCGGCATTACCATGGCTTGTTGTCTGGCCAAGTCAACAAAAGGAACATTGTTTGTGCTAACGGGTTTTAGTACCGGAACTGCATTCATGCTTTTTGCCTCACTACTGACTAAGTAAATATTTATAAGATTCAATATCGTCTACTTTTCCCTTGGGACGAGCAGGATTTCCAACCATGACAGTACCATCTGGAACATCCTTTGTAACCACGCTACCTGCACCAATTAGTGCATTTTTGCCAATACGAACTCCTGGTAAAATAGTTGTATTTGCCCCAAGCATGCAGCCCTTTTCAAGATGAACGCCTTCAAGCTGATCTTTTGTTGATGGATTATTTGGAAATCGAGCGTTAGTAATTACAACATTTGGTCCGATCCAAACTCCATCTTCAATTACTGTAAATTCAGGAACGAAAGCTTGCGAATGAATTCTAACTTTATTGCCAATTTTAACATGATGTTCAATTACAGTTCCGGATCCGATGCTAACGTCATCGCCGATCTCATTTTCTTCTCGTAAAAGAGTATTATGTCCGGTATTAAAATTTTTGCCAATTACGTTTCCAGCATAGATGGTGGTGTGAGATCTTATTACCGATCCACTGCCAATTTTTGTAGTGAGTTCTCCAGCTTTTTTGCCTCGTGGAGGCTCTCCCAAAATAATAAAAGGTGAGAGAGTACAACCTTCGCCTAATTTTACATTCGGGTGAATGATTGTGTAATCCATTTATTTTACTTTCTTCCTAGTTTAGCTTTATGGGCTTTGAATCTCAGAGGCACTTCTTTGCCAGTCTCCATTGATTCATACATCGCGTTAATTAGAATCAATGATTTCATACCTTCAAGGCCATCGACAGATCCGCCTTTACCTGATCTGATAACATCCGTAACTTTCTCCAGAAATCTTGCATGACCAAATCCATAGACGTTTGGTGGATTTTCTTTGAATGATTTAATAACTTCATCATCACCAGAAAGTTTTTCTTTAAATTGCCAAGTCTTCATCTCATTCATGGCAAATCCGCCAATTTCAACGGTACCTTTTTCACCCAGTATTGAAATCGATCCTTCAAGATCTTTTGGACGTGCAGCAGTAGTTGCTTCAACAATACCAAGAGATCCATTTGAAAATTTTAAAACTGCCACCGCAGTATCTTCGGTCTCTACATTTACAAGACGAGTTGCTGTATAACAAAAAACAGATTCAACATCACCCATCATCCAAGTGAGCATGTCTATATGATGACTGGCTTGGTTTGTTAATACGCCACCATCCATAGCCCATGTTCCGCGCCAGCTATCTTGATCGTAATATTCCTGCGTACGACACCAGCGAACACGAATCGTTCCCATAACCATTTTGCCAAAGCGGGCAGCTTCAACAGCCTCTCTAAGCTTTTGAATTGGTAAGTTGTATCGATTTTGTTTGACTACAAAAAGACGCGAGCCTTGTTTTGTACAAACACGGATCATCTCTTCTGCGTCTTCCAATGTTAAGGCCATTGGCTTTTCAACCACGAAATGTTTTCCGTAGTGGGCTAATTCAATAAGATTTTTTGGATGATCGCCGCTAGGAGTTAAGATATTTATGACTTCTACTTCAGGATGTGCTTTGAGCATCTCTACTGAATTTGTATACCAAGGAACACCATATTTCAGACCAGCATCTTTGGCTCTATCTGCTTTAATATCGCAAACAGCTATCAACTCAGCGTTTTTTAGTTCAGTAGAAATGGCATCAAGATGTTTACTGGAAACCCTGCCGCAGCCTACGACGCAAAATCGTACTTTTTCTGTCATAATATGTACCGTTGCTGAATATAATCGTGTTCAAAAGATAGGCGAGTAATTTAAGGTATATGCGAAGCCATAGCAACTAGAAGTGAAAACTTCTTGTAAGCCCAGTCAGCGAGCTAACCTATTAAAATAACTAAAATAATAGCAAAGCAAGATCCAAATTCCTCCCATCACAAAGGAGATTGATAGATTATCAATAACGAGATCTAAGGTTATGAGAGGCATCGTTATAATTAAAGAGCTAATTAGAATTCTCCCTAACAATAAGTAAATATTCTTGAGAGAAAAACCTGCAACCTTAAAAAGCATGTTTAGGTAAAAAAGATGGTATCCGCAACAAGCAATAGTGTAACAGCCGACAACCACTGTATAGGGAAGCTGCATTTTTAATGCTGTCCAGACTACTGCTACAATCAAGGTGTCGGATAAAATTTGTACCATTAAAGAGATATTTTGCTTGCCGCTGATTTCAAATAATCTTTCCGGCCAGCTAGTAAAAAGAAAGAGAAATGCGGCTGGAGAATATATTGCTGCATATTTACCGGCTTCTCTCCATTCACTGCCGAATAAGATGGAGAAAAGAGTAGGGGACCAAAAAGCGCAAAATATAAATGCCGGTAATAACCCCCAACTAAGTTTCCTCATTAAGTTGTTAGTTATGGATTCAAGTTCAGGTTTCCCAAACAACTCAGAAGCTTTCTGATAATAAACTTGGCCTAAAGAGGAAGAGAGAAAGGTAATCGGAACGGAAATAATGCTGCGGGCAAAGCTAAAAAGCCCAGCCGGACCGAGCAAACCGAATGCAGTGAAGACATAGATAATAGAATCTCTAGAAAATGTAACTAAAACGCTATAAGGAACATTAAAAATCGGAAACTTTTTGAATTTACTTATTACCTCTTTGACTGAGAAGAGGCTAAGACCGGTAAATTTAATTTTACCTTCTTTATAAGCTAAAGCGGCAAATATAAATAATGCTAATGCCTGACCACAAATCAAACCGAGAATTAATCCATTTATGGAGTCATTTTGTTTACTAACACCAAAAAAAATTCTAATTGAAGCCATAGAGGCTTGCAGAACTATGGCTGCAAGCGCCATCTTAAAAAATTGTTTTTGTCGATTGAACCAAAATAGAAAAATTTGGTAAGTGGCGATTAGAAATACAGAGAGAGGTAAAAATAAAAAATAACTGTCTAAATTATGATTACTTAAAATTCTGCTTAGATAATCTCCTGCTCCAAAAAGGGCAAAAATAAATAATGCAAAGGATCCTAGCAAAGCAAATAAGCAGACAGACCAGAAAAGAGTTAAAGCCTCTTCATTTTTCTTTGGCAACAGTATTGCTAACTCATATCGGCCAGTAACAATTACTGAGAATAAAGTTGCTATTCCCATATAAACAGCGAGTATGCCAAATTCATCTGGACGATATAGTCGGGATAGTAAAGGCATGGCCAAGATCGGTATAGCTTGGGCAATCACAGTACCGCTTAGTAGTGTCGATAGATGGCGTGAGAATTCACTTTTTGGAATTAATTTATTTATAGCTGAACGTAGTTTCACTTAGTTTTGTAGGACTTGGGTTGAAAATGAAATCATTATCATATAGGACTTACCTCTAGCAAAAGCTAATATTAACATGCTACCGGATAACCTTCATATTTACCCTTCGACCTTTAAGCATGAAACCAGAATGCTTAAGGAGACCCGTACCCTTGCAGAGAGTGGGCAATTTAGAACTATACATATCGCTGCTATTTGGGCGGAGGGTTTGCCTGAGGAGGAATCTATCGACCCTAAGCGAACTGTTTGGAGAGCCAGGATGGGCATAAAGAGCCTTATCCCTGGAACTCTTGGAAAAGCTCTAGGCTTTATCGAATGGGGCTCTCGTATTCTGTGGAAGCATAAGTCTTCAAAGATCGGAGTTGTTAGTTGCCACTGCTTGGCAGTATTACCGATAGGGATTGTTTTTAAGATCTTCAAAAGATCCAGAATTGTTTACGAAGCACATGAGCTTGAAACTGAGCGGCACGGCTGGTCGAGCGTCGTGAAGAAAATTGCAAAAGTACTTGAGAAATTATGTATGCCTTTTGTAGATCAGACGGTCGTAGTGGGGCCTTCCATAGCTCGTTGGTATGAAAATGTGTACCGGATTAATACAGTAACAGTCGTAAGGAATGTTCCATATAGACCTAAAACGGAATTAACTCCTCAAAATACACTTCGCGCTAAATATAATTTACTGGAAAACGATGTGCTATATATTTATCAAGGTATTATGAATAGTGGGAGATCTATTCAAATTTTATTGGATGTCTTTTCTAAAATGTCCGCGGATAAGCATCTTGTATTTTTGGGATACGGTCCTTTGGAAAAAGATATTAAGGAATATGCCGAGAAGTTTTCAAATATTCATTATCACCCGGCTGTGGCACCGGAAACTGTTCTATCTGTAACCCAAGAAGCCGATGCGGGACTCGCCCTTTTTGAAAATACTTCACTTTCTTACTTCTATTCCTGCCCCAATAAGCTTTTTGAATATATTATGGCGGGCTTGCCATGTGTAGTTAGTGATTTTCCCGATATGGCTCAAATCGTAAATGAATTTGATTGTGGCTGGTCTTTAGAGATTGTTCCGGAAACTATATGGAAATTTATAAGCTTGAAGACAAGATCCGAGATTCTTTCTAAACGAAGACATGTCCTTATTGCTCGAGAAAAATTAGGCTGGGAAGATGAAGAGCTAAAGCTTTTGAAGTGTTATGATCTGTGCTTAGCGGCTTAGACTTCAGTTCCGTCTGAATCAGGCCTTGCGGAGAGGAATTTTAAAAATGATCATCAATAATAACTCTTAAACTCAATCAGAGCAGGACTTCGTGGCGTGTCATACAATTGCGGTTAAATTAATAAAACTGTTCATTGTTTTATTGATAGCTTATTGGGCCTTGGCTCATACCTTGCCTATTCACAACTTTTTTGTTGCAAATTGGGATGATGGAAACTCACATTATGCTTACATAGCTTGGAGTCGTGGCCTCGTTCCCAATATTGACTTTATTCATGGTTATCCCGGATTAAGCTCTTGGCTACAGCTCAATTTGTACGAGCTTACTGGACTTAATTTATCGTACCAAAAGGGGATACTATTTTTCTTTGGGTATCTGAACGCCTTGCTCCTGGCGTTTTTTTTCTCCCGTATATTAGGGTTCATGGGCGGGGTCCTAGGCTTCGTTTTTGGAATCTGGATTAGCATTCTTCACTGGCCGGTTATCAATCCAGGTTTCCTGGCTCACGCGATAATATCCTTGGGTCTGGGGATAGGGTGGCTTCATTTAGAGCGAAAGTCGATTTTTTCAAGTTCTGTTTGGTTGGTTGTGGCCTCGGCTTTAATAGGAGGTTCATTTGGATTTAAGCAGAATGCGCTTTTTCCTATCTTAGGATTTATTGCCTTTCTGGTTTGGAGTTTAGATCGAAACATAGTCACAAAAAAAATTCTTTGGTTTATTTTTACATTGTTTATCTTTGTTCCCTTGCTTGGCTTTTTAACCCTCAGAATTATACCGGGCTTTAAAATGCATCCAGCTGCAAGTATTGCAGTTGGACCCTGGATCATATTGACGATAGCCATATTTTTAGATCTTTTGAGGGCAGCGCCGCAGGTATTTAAAATTTCAGTATCTCTTTTTTGGCAGTGCCTAGTTAGTTGTGGTACTGCTTCGATAGCTTGGCTTTTGATTTATCCGGCACCTATTCAAAATGCCTACTACATTCTTTCTGAGATTCTATGGAACGTGCCCAAGTTAATCGATCGCTATTATGTTCCGTTGCCGCTAACAAGCTTGGTAGCCATTTTGAGTGTGTTGATACTAACAATTACTACAGTTGTGACTTTGGTTTATTTTGCGCGAGAGAATAAAAAGATTAGCATGCCGCTCGGTTTATTTCTGATGTTTTTAATCATTGTTGCAACTTATTTTCTTGCAACGCCCACAACTTCTTTTAAAGATTCCATTTTGCTTTTTTCCCCCGCAAACTGGGATTTTTATGTAGTGCCTTCGATAATCGGTATTATCGCTGGATTCATCCTCTGTTCATCGACAATCTGGGACAAAGTTTCCGCTCCTTGGAAACTTTTGATCATCACTAGTTTTGTAACAGTTGCTTCCCTTTTTCCATACTATGGAAACTATCGGTATTGTAGTCTGGCACTTTTCATAATATTCCTTTCCCCACTCATTTTGACTGCATCCAATCCACCTCAAAGAGAATGGTTAGCCATTCGAACCTTTCTCCTTATAACAATGGCTCTAACTACTGTATTAGCAGCCAATCAACGCTTTGAAGGCATAATGGCTATACCTGAAAAAGAATTTCCTAATTTAGGAGTGAATGTTCGAGTTACTGAGAAGAATGAGATATTTTTAAGAGTAGCGAATGAGCTTGCGCCAAGTCTAACTCCTAGTTCCACAGTTGGGGGCTATCCCGAAAGTGCCACCTTATGTGCGTTTACGGTTGCACAATGTTTCGGCAAAAGTCCCAATTTTATCGGCGACCAAGATGATTTTAACCGTTTGACTAATCTTATTTCAGAAAATAAAGGACCGGAATATTTCTTAACTTCCCGAGATAATTTTCCTTATGAAGCCGGGTTCGAATATTTTCCTGAGCCATCTCTATTAATCGAAGCCCTGAATAAAAATTATACGATTGATAAAGTATATCCATTTGGATCACGAGAATTGCTACTTTTTCGCAAAAATGGAGTAGGACTTTGAGTTTCTTCGGTACTACCAGAACAGGTATTAAAAGCCTAAGAAAAGATTAGGTAATCTATAAAATCTGCAGCCAAAGTTCTCTATGGAAAACTTATTTTTGAGTGGTTGAAATGAAAAAAGTTTGAGTTAGTTTTCTAGGAACCACTGGAAGCATAGAAACAATCTTCATTGTACCAACTAACGGTATCAAAAGATGCTGAGTGCTATAATATTTATAGCTTGGGGTAAGAAAAGTTGTATTAATCTGCTTGAAACCCACTTTTTTAAGATCGGAATTCAAAGAATCAGGAGAGAGAAATATTTCGTCGTCGGTATACACTACTCCTACAAGTTGCCCAATCCATTTAAGCTTAAGCATGTACTCTCTGCCAAAGCACGATAGATTCGGCTCGAAGCAACAAAAAGTGCCCCCTGGCTTGAGTAGTTTGAAGGCATTCTCTATGCAGATCTGCATTCTCGGTAAATGATGTAGGCCGGCAAAGACAAAGATAAAATCAAAAGACTCCGGACGGAAGTCTGGAGCTTCGGCATTACCCTTAACGGTTGTGACATGAGGCAATTCGACTTTGAGTTTTTTGATAAGGGAGTCAGCGATATCTAGACCCACATACTCAGTGACATCTCTAAAGTTGATATGGCGTGTAAACATTCCACTACCGCAACATAATTCAAGAACTCGACCTTTAGGCTGCGGACATTGAGCCATAACGTGAGCAACAGAATCATAAGTTAACCAATCAAATTCATCATGGCTTTCCCAGAATTTCTCCTCGTCTTCTACGATAGTTTTTGAAGTGTTCCCAGCTATTCCTATATCTCTTTTCCAGTTAAAAATTCGATTTAAACAACCATAT
>JAWXBT010000126.1:0-2532 GCA_034440315.1 bacterium | reverse complement strand
TCAGGCACAAGTGTCAAATGGGATTTTCCTTCAATCACTCGTTGACACTCAAGTACTTCAAACATGGCGTTGGCAACTTCTTTATCTTGAGCAATTCTGCCGAGTTCATTTCCAACTACAAAAGGTCTAATGGCCGCGGCCTTGGCAAATTCTACAGCTGCCTGTTTTTCAGCAGTGCTTGTAATAATGTTTACTTGATTTGAGCCGTCTTGTTTTATGGCAGAGGTAACTTGACGAAGTCGGTTAACAACTTTCTCTTCAATTTGGCGAATCATACCTACATCTCTAAAATGTACTTTGCGAATATAAACAGATCCAAGCTTATAGCCCCACTCATTTGATTTCTCTGAAACTTCTTCGCGGACGAGTTTACTCATGCCATGTCTATCTTCTAGCATTCTACCAAGCTTCATATTACTAAGGCAGCGAACAGCCACGTTACTAACATTGGCTCTTAATGATCCACGCGGATCGGTGTTCTTAAAAAGGAAAGAGACTGGATCGCTGACGAACATTTCATACCAAATACCAATACCCATCGGAGCACCCTCTTCTGAATTTACAGGCTGACTTCGTAAGTATTCTTGATCAAGACGCATATCAATTGTGTAGCATCTGCCAAAAAAATTAATGATTGGGAAACGCCAAGTAAGAGTAAAGGGTAGAAAGTGGAATCCTGGACGATCAATAACTGCCACTACTTTGCCAAAGAAAACATAAACTAAACAGCTTGATTCTTGGACAATGGCATAGATCCCAAAAAGCCTAAGAATACCAAAGAAAAATGACGTTAGAAAAAAACAAGCGATGAAAGTAACAACTGCCACTATTATATAAGAATCAGCGTTCATCTTGAACCCTCCATTATAATTCGTTCTGCCTTTCCAAATAGTGCTAAGCGAATATTTCGTAAATAGATTTGTAAAGCTCCTGGATTACTTTTCTTCAATGTAGATAGTTGATCTGCAAGGGCAACTAGTGGCTCTACTTCAGCTTGGGCTTTTAATGTTTCGATTTCGACGGCACGTCTGGAAAGAACAATTTTCTGATCTGCAGAAGCTTGAGCTAAACTAATATCTGAAGATACCTGATTATGAGCTGTGTTAATTGCTGCCAGTGCGGATTCCACTTCGGCCGGAGGATCTATGCCCGTAATCAAAGATGCATCTAACACCATGCCGTACCGTGCAGCCGAACTTTGGCATTCTTTGTCCATATGTTCGTTAAGATCTCTAAGATTTTTTCTAAGATCATTGATTGAAACACCAGTAACAATGCTTGAACCAACTGGTGATGACTCACTACCTTCAATTGGTTTTGCTTCAAAATTGGCAATTCTCTCACGCAAAATTGAGATAAAAAAGCCCATTACGTGGGCAAATGGTTGCTTTACTCCAAAAAGATATGCATACAGATTTCTATCACTAACTCGGAATCGAATCTCGCCATTTAGTCCGGTATTTAACTGATCTTTTGTAACCGCTTCTAAAATCTTGCCACCATAGTTGGCTTTAGGATCTTCGGGATCAAACGCCATGTTTACTGTTTCTGTTGCAATAGAAACTTTGTGAACCTTTTGCCAAGGCCATTTGAAATACGGTCCACCTGGATTTATGACTCTTAATTGAGGATAATTATACCGCAACTTCTCATCCTCTCTCAAACCTTCTGATATTGGATCTTGAAGTGTTGTTAACCCCTTGAGTCTTTGAGCACGACCGAAACTGGTTTTAACTGCGCGTTCATTTTGGTTAACAGTATAAAATCCAGTTAAAATGCAACGTACAACAAACCAAGCTGCCACCCCTAAAGTAATGCCGTAAGGAACCGGACCTAATGAAGTAAACATAGATAAACTTTAAATAAAAAATATTTTATAGTAACTTTCAAAAAGTCTTTGCCGAAAAGCGAAGGCTTTTGAAAGTTACTATCCCCCGGAGAGATAATAAATAGTGTTTTTCATTTTCAAAAATCATAGTTAACCCGAAGGGTTAACAAGAAACAAGATTTAACTTAGTCTCCCTTGCAATATCTTGTGATTCGGCAAAAACTTTTGAAAAACACTATATAAACTAGACGGTATTGAAGATTAGATCGAGAGTCAAAAGGTTTCAAAGTGTAAGTTCACTTTGAAATTAAGAAACATTTACTGTCTTTCCATTTAATTCTTGAGAAATCCCAACAACTAAATAGTCTAAATCTTTTAAGCCAATATTGGTCATTTTATGAACTGCTTTTGCTGGGATTATAACGGCATCACCTTCATTGAGTTGCTCAATTTGATTTGATACTTCTATTTTGGCTGTACCTGAAATAATAATAAAAACTTCCTGCATATCTTCGTGATAATGAGATGCAAAGGATTTACCAATTGGCATTTTAGCCCAGTTAATCATTTGAACATGGCCATTGATAATATCTTCCTTCATGGCAAGAATCTTTTTAAAGACACCAGGATCTTTTGAATCTTCATGAGATGCAGGGATAAATTTTAGATCTGAGCCTCTTACAACTTTCATTATAACTTTCATT
>JAWXBT010000125.1:0-3000 GCA_034440315.1 bacterium | reverse complement strand
TACCAATAAATGGGATCAGTGCTGTAGAATCTGCGTTTGAGCTTTCAGAAATTGCCATATCAACCCCTAGTCCAACAAGTCTAGGCGGAAATCTCTTTAAGTCAGGTAACTCTGTCCAAAATTGTGGCCAAGCTCTTTGGACGATACGGTTATCATCTGATATAAACTTGAGCAAGTATTCTCGGTACCACGCGGAATCGTCAGCGACCTCACGTCGCTTTGCTTCAATATGTTTCATAGTTGGATATTTGCCAACCCAAGCAATTCTCCCTCTTACATCTATGAGTGGATATTCTCGGTAAACTCCATCCATTTTCCCAAGCTCAATGCTTTCTTTAAGCCGCATCATTAACGAGTCTTCATGCAATAGGTTTCCAACTACCACAATCTTGGTACCCACGTCACCGATAGGCATGGCTTCACCTGTAAACCAATTCCACAATTTATCTCTGCCATCCTTTGTTTTGACCGATTCTAAATCTTCAACGTCGTCAATAATTACCAGATCGGGACGGTATTGTCTGTGCCTTAATCCACGGATACTTTCACTTTGAGATATGGCAGATATTCTTGAATTGTATTGCGGGATAACAAAGGAGTTAGCCCGCCATTCATCAGCAACTTCAGTGAATGGCCCGAAATCTCTCATCAATAGTTCGTTAGACGAAAGTTCTTGTTTAATATTGGTAAGGATTTGTTTTGACAGCTCCTGAGTTTGGCTGACAAGTAGTGCGTACTTTTTTGAAGGTTTACCGACCATAGCCCAAATAGGGAATGCGAGAGTGGCAATCGTTGACTTAGCTGAACCCCTAAAGGCTGTAATGGCTACTTTAAGTAATTCATCTTTTTGCAAAAGATCCATAATTGCTTTTTGAAACTCCGCAGTTGGGCAAGTAATGTAATGAGTAAAATAAGTAGCAAAAAACCACGAGAAGCTCTCCTTAGTTAATGCTTTACGAAAGTCAGGACTCTCCTGAATTTGTTTAATTATTTTCTGTTGGTCATTCATGATCTTTTTCTTGAGGCGAAATAAGTGCCGCCATTTCTAATGCTTTGTTTAGTAATTCTTTTTGTTCGTCAGTAAGAACGATGTCTTGGTTCTTATTTGAAGCAGTAATTTCAATTTTGGTTGCATAGGCTGGATGGTGGTGCTTAAGCCAAAAAATGATGGCGGTCATATTTTTATCCTTAATAGCACTCATCATTTGACTTTCGGCCATATCATTTATCAGAAGACTTCCATCAAGTAAGGCTTGGTCACTCACTTTTGCAAATCTAATGTCTTCTTTTCTCCAACGATAATAAGTGGCACGACCAACTCCTGCTTTCTCGCAAGCAATCTGAACAATTGGAGTCTTCCGCAGTATCTCGAGCAGTTGTCCTTTGTTTTTAGTTTGGCGTTTTTCTATTGTTTTATCCATATATTTTCTTGGCTTTCATTCCTGTTAATTTTTCCCAGCGTTTGATAATAACTTCCACATACACAGGAGACTTTTCCATGCCATAACAACGACGTTTCATTTTCGTAGAGGCAATTAAAGTACTTCCGCTGCCTGAGAAAGGCTCTACTACTAAGTCGCCACGCTTTGTCAGCATTTTTATATAAGGAATGAGGATCTCAACAGGTTTAGTGCCAAAGATCACGCCTTGTCCTGAATGTTTCTCATCAGAAGCAACGTATTCAATAAAATCAGTTGGTTGGTTCTTCTTACCTTTCTGATAGCCTTCCCAGTGTGGTTTTCCTGCAATTGCATAGAGGGCTGTTTGGTACTCTTCCTGTAGCCCATCAACTTCTTCTTCAAGATTAAAAGGAATATCTTTGTCAGGGGAAGCACCAACCATCGCAATATCGTGTTTGGAAAAGAATTTATATTTAGCCGAAAATCCCTGATGACGATTTGGAAGGTGCCAAACAATCATATTTTTTACTTTCCAATACTTTTCCATCTCACCCCAAATAATCCGTAAGTTCTTCCAGTTCTCATAAACAATGATGCTGAAGTGTTCTTTTTGAATCTTATTAATATTACCCATCCATTTTTCAGTGAAATCAGGAGGGAGAGAATCAGTTTCAAGATATCGTCTGTCTCTTTTCGCACCAAATCCTGTGACTGCCTTACCCTTTTTCTTTTTGCCATGGAGGTAATCTAAGATGTATGGAGGGTCTGTCATGCACATATCTACTTTTTCATCACCCATAAGTTTTAGAAAGTCTTCCTCGACTGTTGAGTCACCGCACATTAGTCGACTACCATCAAGGTCATAGACATCACCTTTTTGTGTATTAATGTTTTGGATATCCAATTTCTTTAGTTCTTTTTCGAGATCAAACTCTTCTGGTACATCAATATCAAAAATTCCATCAAGCTCTCCGCTGGAAAAACCAATATCAGCAAGAAATGACTCATCATACTTAGCGAGTAGATCCCAATCAAACTCACCAGTATTTTTATTGAGACGAAGGTTTAATTCCTTCTCTTTTTCAAGATCAGGAATATCGACATAGACTACGGGTACTGTCTTATATTCAAGTGCTTTAGCTACTTCCCATCTAAAGTGTCCACCAATAATGATGTTCTTTCGGTCTGTAGATGAATTACCGATAACTGGGTCAACAAAACCAAAACGCAGTATACTTTGCTTTAGTTGTTCGCTAGCGACATCATCATGTTTGCGAGGATTGTAATCCGCTGGGATTAAATCGTTGATTAGTACTTCGACCGTTTGGATGGGTATATTTTTCATAATTTAACTAAATCTATCATGGGTTTTTGAAAAACTTGTTTATCAACCCCCTTGACAACGGGGTTGTCACGGAGGGGGTCATTGATGTTCGATTAGGTCGTTAAATAGGGCTATTCTGCACATCCAAACTTTTTTCAGATGGATTTTAAAATACCCCTTGACAAGTTTTTGTAAAATTAAGTATTCAACACGTTTTATTGTTTGTAAGTTAGGCTAAAATAACTATGAAGGAAATAATATGGGTAACATAAAAAC
>JAWXBT010000124.1:0-3137 GCA_034440315.1 bacterium | reverse complement strand
GAAAGCAGTTTCAGCAAAAATTATGCAAACATTATGCGCAAATCTTGCTGCACTAGATCATACTGTTCTTTCAACCAGTCCAGACTTTCAAATTAAGTTAAAGAATACTCCAAACGATCCACAATATAGCTCATTATATGCGATGAATAAGATTAAAGCTCCTGCTGCTTGGGAGATCACAACAGGATCCTCAGACGTTGTTGTGGGAGTTATAGATACTGGAATTGATTACACCCATCCAGATCTTCAAGAAAATATTTGGACAAATTCTGGAGAGATAGCTGGAAACAATATTGATGATGACAATAATGGATATGTAGATGATGTTCATGGATACGATTTTCATAACAATGATGGAAATCCTTCCGATGATAATGGCCATGGCACACACGTTGCTGGGACGATTGGTGGCAGAGGTAATAACGGAGTTGGTGTCGTTGGAGTAAATTGGAATGTTAAGATGATGGCTCTTAAGTTTTTGAGTGCCTCTGGTTCAGGATATCTTTCGAATGCAATCAGAGGAATTTATTATGCAACACAAAATGGAGCAGTTATAACCAATAATTCTTGGGGTGGTGGTGGCTTTTCTCAAACTATGTACGATGCAATAGCAGATGCTGCAAATAATAATGTATTATTCGTAGCTGCATCAGGAAACAGTGGCGTAAATGCAGATAGTATTCCGATGTATCCTGCTGCATATAACGTAAGTAATATTGTTTCAGTTGCGGCTACTGATCAAAATAATCAACTGACTTATTTTTCAAATTATGGAGCAACTTCTGTTGATCTAGCAGCTCCAGGGTACCAAATCATAAGTACCTATCCAGGTGGCGGCTATGCCGCTCTTTCTGGGACTTCAATGGCTTCTCCCCATGTTGCAGGAGCAGCAGCTTTAGTAAAAGCAGCTCATCCAGAGTATACAATGACTCAGTTACAAGACTCTCTTTTAGGCAATATAGAACCTCTTGCAAGCTTAAATGGATACATGACAACAGGAGGAATACTTAATGTATATGCATCTGTCTTAAATGGAGCAGTTGCTGGCAATAATTTTTCATTAGGTCTAAATTACACATCAACCCACAGTAATCAGATAACAACTTTTTATCCTAAAAGCACTTTGTTAACACTAACTGGTGAAATTTCATCAGCGAATGTAAAAATAAAAGCAGGAAAATTAACTTGTCAGATTTACAACGGATCGGTTTTTAATAACCAATTAGATATAGATTTAACTTCAATTACAAGTAAACTATCTAAGGCTTTTAAAACGTTTTCGTTTATAGCTGTGTCTGCAGGTAAGATCAGGACTTTAAATGCTTTAATTGCAAGAACATCAGCACAAAAATCAGCATTCATTAGTCCTTTTTATAAGAATACTAGATTCAATAAATTATGCAAAAAGTTAAATGGACAAAGATTATAAATTAACGCAGTTGCAGAATTATACTTAGTACAGCTCCATTAACCGTAGCGTGGGCGATAACACAAGCAACTAAGTTCCCACGCCACTCTCTTAAGAAGCCAAGAATACAACCTATTAACATTAACGGAATGATACCTACAGCACCTTGTGGATGAACAGAGGCAAATATCAAAGCTGAAATCATAATAGAATTTAAGGCTCCAAGTTTTGTTCTGAGCCAACTATATAAAACTCCTCTAAACATAATTTCTTCAACGATTGGTGCAATAATAACTGCAAATAAAAAAAGTAAAAAAATTACTGTATTTGAATTTGAAGCAATGAAAATAGGTACGACAGGATGTTCGGCAGAAGAAATATTAACATTAAAAAAGTTTAGTAATATTTGGTAAATAAATATAATAAGAATAAAAATTGGCCAACAGGCAGCAACGAAAGTTGGGGCAAGTAAAACATCTTTTATAAATTTTATTGGACTGATAAATTCCAAACCAGTTGTTTGACGAATTTTAGAAAAACTTTCCCCAAAAAACTTAGGCCATGATATAAGTAATATGAGGGAGAGAGTTCCAAATCCCGTTAAATAGAGTTGTTGATTAATCGAGGGAAAAGAAAGTTTTGAGGTAAGAAATATAAGATTCATACAAAAGAGATAGAGAACGAATGTTTCTAAAATAAGAATGGAACGAATCTTAGAAGTATTGAAATTTAATTTTAGAGTTCCAGAGAATGCTTTGAATATAAATACCAAAAATAATATTCCGCCAAAAAATAAAAATATTGCAGCAATTGCAAGTAGCATTGAGAAAAAAAGTGTTCGATGCTTTGCTTCAAGTAGAAGTTTATTTCTAACTTGTTCAGTCGAATTAGGATCACTGTAGAGTCGAGTTTTTGAAATAAAAAGGGATCCGATCCATCCCATGTCAGCAATAATCTTATCTGTGTTTTCTGTTAGATACTCAGTAGCATTTTGTTTAATATGAGATTCTGGAGCGGGTAATTTATTCCAATATACCTGATTTATAAGAGCAGTAATATTATGACCAGAACTTGAAAGGTTGCTAGAATATTTTTCAAGTAATTGTTCATATTCAGTAGAAAGCATCAATTCAGATGCTAAAATTAGTTTTGCAATTTGGATTTGTTCTGTTTTAAAATCTTTGTCTTCGGAGTTTAAAAAACCTTTTATGAAATCTCCATTTTTAAGCCACTTGTATTTAGAAATATCCTTTGTGTCTTTTGTTTGAGAAATTGAAATTTCCCTTGCCCCTACTGAAATTTTGGCAACCCAATTAAAAAGAGACATCTGCAGCGAATACCGATAGGGTAGATTCGCCTCATTTTTTGACTTTTCCTTCTCTGACCAAGTTTGGGAAATTGTCAAAGAGATAAGAATTAGAAGGAAAATAATGGTAGTTATTTCACGACGACTGTATTTTGTTATACTATCCATATGTTATACTTTGTCTTAAGTGGGCTATCCTGTAAACATAGACTTGAAATCTTAACGATGTTTCGATGGAATTTAGCAAAAGAATAATGCTCTAAAGGAAATTTGAAATGAAACAGTACTTAGATCTTGTAAAAGATGTTTTAGAAAATGGAAAACCAAGCCAAGATTCCTTTAGAAATGATCGCACTGGTGTTGGCACCTATGCTGTATTTGGAAGACAGATGCGTTTCAATTTAGAAGAGGGATTTCCATTAT